>NZ_BAOX01000300.1:0-5781 GCF_000813105.1 Rhodococcus sp. BS-15
GGGGCGCCTGGAGGAGGCGTCGGGAATGACACCCGAGGACGCGCAGCGCAGGCTGCGGGCAATCCCGGGCGTCGGCGTCTGGACGGCAGCCGAGACCGCGCAACGCGCCCTGGGGGATCCCGACGCATTGTCGGTGGGCGACTACCACCTGGCGTCGGTCGTGGGCTGGTCGCTGCTGGGTAGGTCGATCGACGACGCGGAGATGGTCGAGTATCTGCAGCCCCTGGCCCCGCATCGGCATCGCGCGATTCGGCTGCTGTACCTGAGTGGGAAGGCGACCAAGCCGAAGTTCGGTCCGCGAACCGCGCTGGTGGATCACACGTGGCACTGAGTTCGACCGTGCTGTCCGACGCCGTGGCGTAGAACACGAAAGTTGTAGTCAGCAACCGGGAACAGAACGAGTGCCCCGGTTGCTGAACTTCGGGTGGCCCAAGCACCGAACACGTCAGCAGCCGAGACAGCCGTAGCCCAAGCACCGACAACGAGCGCGTCCCCCGAGCCGACATCGAAGGAACGCCTGCGGGTGATCCTGGTGCTCGGCGCACTCATCGCGCTCGGCCCCTTGACCATCGACATGTATCTGCCTGCTCTTCCTGCCATCGCCGACGACCTGAACACCCCGTCGTCGGCGGTGCAGCTCACCCTCGCAGGCACGTTGATCGGACTCGCCCTCGGCCAACTCGTCATCGGGCCGCTCTCGGACATCGTCGGCCGGCGACTACCGCTCATCGTCGGCACCGGAGTGCACATCCTGGCGTCCGTCGCGTGCATCGTGGCTCCCAACATCGCCGTGCTCGGTGGCCTACGCGTCGTGCAGGGTCTCGGCGCTGCCGCTGCTGCCGTGGTGGCGATGGCCATCGTGCGAGACCTGTTCAGTGGACGTGCGGCCGCAACCGTGCTGTCCCGGCTGATGCTCGTCATGGGCGTCGCACCGGTACTGGCTCCCTCGCTCGGCGGCGCCGTGCTGCTGGTCGGATCGTGGCGTCTCGTCTTCGCAGCGCTGGCGATCATGGGTGTCGCCTGATGACACTGGCGATCGTGTCGCTACGCGAGACGCTGCCGCCCGAGCGTCGTCGTGCGAGCGGGGTCATGCCGGTGCTGCGCACCTACCGCTCTCTGCTGCGCGACGCCCAGTTCGTGGTGCTCGTTCTCGTCGCCGCACTCGCGATGTCCTCGTTGTTCGCGTACATCGCCGGATCGTCGTTCGTGCTGCAGGAGGAGTTCGGCCTCGACGAGCAGCAATTCGCGATCGTCTTCGCCGCCGGCGCGATCTCGCTCATCGGTGCATCTCAGCTCAACGTCCTCCTGCTCGGACGCTTCGCTCCGGTGCAGATCGTGTTGGCTGCACTGTCGTTCGCCGTCCTCGCGGGTGGCGTCATGGCCGTGCTGGCGATCGCCGAGATCGGCGGGATGGCCGGCTTCGTGATTCCGCTGTGGTTCGTGCTCGGTGCCGTCGGATTCGTGATGCCCAACGCGCCTGCTCTCGCGCTGTCCAGGCACGGTGAGGCCGCAGGAGGTGCCGCTGCCCTCCTCGGAGCAGCTCAGTTCGGCCTCGGTGCCATCGTCGCGCCGATCGTCGGCGCACTCGGAAACGACGCGGTTGCCGTGTCCACCACGATGGTCGTGACCTCTGCCGCCGCACTGGCAGCGCTGGGTGTCATCACCGCGCGCTCGTCTTCGAAGGCTGTGAGCTCGGTGCGGGCCACCACACACTAGGGTTTCGGCCATGGCCGAACGCGAACGTGATGCGCACGGTAAACCCCTCAACGCCAGGCCTCGTGACGGTCTCGGGCGGCCCCTCGCGCGCGGCGGCGACGGAACCCCACGGGTGCCCGACGACCTCCGGCTTCCGCCCACCGCTGCCCTCGTCGAAGCGCAGCGATTCCTCGACACGAACATGCCCTTCCATGCGCACGAGGTACTGGAAGGCACGTGGAAGAGCTGCTCGCCCGAGGAGCGTCCGTTGTGGCAGGGCCTCGCCCAACTCGCCGTCGGATTGACCCATCTGATGCGCGGCAACCGCGTCGGTGCCGGTTCGCTGCTCCGGCAAGGACACGATCGGCTCATCGGCTTCGAGTGCAACCCGCCGCATCATCTCGACGTCACCGGCCTGCTGACCTGGTCGGAGGGCCTGCTCGGCGAGCTCGAGACCGGGACGTTGCCGGTCGCTCCCGGAATTCCGGCGCTGCGCACCACCGACTGAACCGATCCCGACGGGGGCGTCCTGGCATCCGATTCCGGCTCGAGCTAGCCTGGGCAAGGTTAGGTAAGGCTAGGACAATCCGCATCGGAAGTGGGGTTCGTCGGCGTGACCGTGTTCGCACCGCTGAGACTCGTGCACCGCGAGACGATCAGCCCGGCCCAGCTCGGACGCACTCTCTGCACCGAGGTAGCCGAACAGGTTCCGTACTGGGTCGCCGTCCTGACCCCGGCGGAGCGACCGTTGCTCACCGAACAGTCCACGAAATTCGAGCAGACGTCGATGACGTTCGCGTTGCCCGACGGCCGACACCGCCGCCGCGTTCTGCTGCTCGCGGCCCTGGGCTCGGCCGTGTCGACGTGGCAGAGAAACAACCGTCGCGGCTCCTCGGCCGGCGTGCTGGTTGACCTCGATCTCGAGAACACCGGTGCAGTTCACCCGGTCCGGCTTCCTGCACTCCACATCGACGCTCTCGCCGTCCCCTCGCACCGCGAGCACCTCGTCGACGAGGTCTCGAGGCGACTGGGCTCGGTACCGAACGGCGGCCGCGATTACGCACTGACCCGCAACTATCCCGCGCTGGCCTCTCGCGCCGGAGCACAGATCATCGTGCGTGAGGATGGACGGGCGGAGACAAGCCGCGATCACGCCATCGACATCGGGATCACCACGACGGGTGCAGGTACCGCGCAGGCGCGCATCACCTGGGCTGCGAATCTGCACGGCATCGACGAACTGACCCGACTGTGGTCGGCGGCCGTGCACGACCTCGCTCTCACCACTACAGGCTCTTCAGCAGCCTGACGTCGTCTTCGATCCCCTCGGGCGGAGTCTCGAGGATCACCGGCGCGTCGGCCGCCAGTGCGACGGCCGTCAGAATCTCGGCGTCGATCGTTCCGGTGCCGAGATTTGCGTGCCGGTCTCGCGCCGAGTCGAACTCGTCGCGCGAATTGTTCAGATGCACCAGATCGATTCGGCCGGTGATCGCCTTGATTCGGTCGACCACGTCGACCAGATCCTCGCCCCCGGCCCACGCATGACAGGTGTCCAGGCAGAATCCGGCACCGAATTCACCGATCGCGTCCCACAACCGGGCGATGTCGTCGAAGTGGCGCGCCATCGCGGAGTCTCCGCCCGCGGTGTTCTCGACGAAAATCGGCACGGCGAAGCCGCCCTGCTCCGCTTGGCGCTCGAACAGCTTGCGCCAGTTGTCGATTCCCTTGGCAGTGTCCTCACCCTCACGGACGTGACCGCCGTGGACGACCAGCCCGATGGCCCCGATCTCGGCCGCAGCAGCAGCCTGCTCGACGACGGCCTTGCGCGAAGGAATGCGGATCCGATTGTTCAAGCTCGCGACGTTCAGGACGTAGGACGAGTGCACCACCACGTCGACATCGCCGGTCAGCAACGCCTCGCCCTGAGGGTGCGGGGTGAGCTTGTTCCACTTCTGCGGATCGGTGAGGAACATCTGGACGAGGTCGACGCCGAGCGCCTCGGCCGTACCGAGAGGGTCGCTGCTGTCGCGGACGTGGCTCCGATGCGCATGACGCCCATCATAGGGGTGGTGTTCAGGGTCTCCCCTGATAGCGACCGGCGCGGAACGCTGCAACACTGGCACCCATGAGCGACATCGCCGCACGTGCGGTCAACGTATCGAAGGTCTACGGATCAGGGGACACCCAGGTTCACGCACTGTCCGGGGTGAGCGTGGAATTCGCTCGCGGAGAATTCACCGCCATCATGGGCCCGTCGGGTTCGGGCAAGTCCACGCTCATGCACTGCCTGGCCGGCCTGGACAATGCCTCCTCGGGAACGGTGACCATCGGCGACACCGAGTTGACGGCACTGTCCGACAAGGAGATGACCGGATTACGCAGGGACCGAATCGGATTCGTGTTCCAGGCCTTCAATCTGGTGCCGACGCTCACCGCGCTGGAGAACATCACACTGCCTCTCGACATCGCCGGCCGCACACCGGACCAGGGATGGCTCGACACCGTGGTCGACCGACTCGGCCTGCGTGACCGCCTCGATCACCGCCCCAGCGAACTCTCGGGCGGACAGCAGCAGCGAGTGGCGTGCGCCCGTGCACTGGCAGGCAGGCCCGACATCGTGTTCGGCGACGAGCCCACCGGCAACCTGGACTCCCGCTCGTCCGGCGAGGTGCTGTCGATTCTGCGCACTGCCGCAGACGAATTCGATCAGACCGTCGTCATCGTCACGCACGATCCACGCGCGGCCAGCTACGCCGACCGCGTCGTGTTCCTCGCCGACGGTGCCGTCATCGACCAGCTGAACTCGCCTACGGCCGACGCCGTACTCGAGCGGATGAAGAAGCTGGAGACGGTCCGATAATGGCGCACTCCGTTTCCAGCAAACCTCCTCGACAAAAGCCGTCGGGCAATCCCATGCGCAAGGTGTCGCTGAGAAACCTTGCTGCACACAAGGTTCGGCTGGCACTGACCGTGCTTTCCGTCGTACTCGGCACGGCATTCGTCGCGGGTTCGTTCGTGTTCACCGACACCCTCCAGCGCACCTTCTCCTCGCTGTTCGCCGATACCGCGCAGGGCGCGGACGTTCGAGTGAGCCCCGAGGACGCGCGTTCCTCCGGCGTGCCGAACGAGGACATCGCGGCGATCTCGGCGTTACCGAACGTGCGCGCCGTGTCGCCCTACGTCGGCGGGCAGTTGGTGCTGCTGGGGTCGGACGGTGCCGCCGTACAGTCCGGCGGCGCACCGACCATCGGTGAGTCGTACCTCCCCGACGACCAACGACTCGGCGATCCGACCACCTTCGTCGACGGTTCGGCTCCCACCGCTCCCGGTCAGGTCACGATCAACGCCGGTGGCGCCGAGCGCGCCGGACTGAAGGTGGGCGACGCCACCCAGGTCCTCGTGCCGTCCAAGGGCATCACCGACGTCACGATCAGCGGAATCTATTCCACAGCAACCGAATCCGGTGGCTACATCGGAATCCAGTTCGTCCAGAGCCAGGCGAACGAGCTGTTCACCGACGGTGCCCACGTGCAGTACATCGACGTCGCGGGCAACGATCTCGCCGCGCAAGGGTTGACTCAGAGCGATCTTCGCGACGAGATCGCCGCGGCGTTCCCCGATCTGAAGGTCCAGACCGCCGCGGACGTACAGGCCGAGACTCAGGCGGAGGTCGAGTCGGCACTGTCGTTCATCAACTACTTCCTGCTCGCCTTCGGTGGGATCGCTCTGCTGGTCGGCACCTTCATCATCTACAACACGTTCTCGATGATCGTCGCGCAACGCGTCCGCGAACTGGCACTGCTGCGCGCCATCGGAGCCAGCCGCGGGCAGGTCAGCCGATCGGTCGTCCTCGAAGCTCTCGTCGTAGGCGTCATCGGCAGCGTGCTCGGCTTCGTCGGCGGAGTAGGGCTTGCCTACGGGCTACGGGCACTGCTCAACGCTTTCGACCTGGGCCTACCGTCGGGACCGCTGGCGCTCGAGCCGCGCACGGTTGCCGTCGCCTTCGCCGTCGGCATCGTCGTCACCGTGCTGAGCGCGTACGCACCGGCCCGGCGAGCGGCCAAGATTCCGCCCCGTCGCCGCGAT
>NZ_BAOX01000299.1:0-5817 GCF_000813105.1 Rhodococcus sp. BS-15
GATTGGGGGCGGGGGGCCGGGAAGGGGGGCTGTCAGTCGAGGCGCGCTAGCACCACGCGCAGTCCGATGACACTGGCGATGGGGAACAGAGCCGCGACCAGCCACGGGATCGCTGCGCCCCAGCCGGTGTCGGGGGAGGCGTCGATCACCACACCGAGTGCAATTGATCCGATGAGCACTCCGATGCCCCCGAGCGAGGCCATGAAGCCGTAGTACGAACCGAGTCGGCGTTCGGCGGCCATGCGCGGCACCAGATCCCGAGCCTGGGGCATGGCGATCATCTGCCCCAGGGCGAGTAGCAGCACGAAGAGCGCAGCCGGGATCAGCCCGAGCAGACCTTCCAACTCCAAGGGACTGAATACCGCGACCAAGACGAAAGATGCTGCCATGACGGCGAACCCGACGGGCAGCGTGACACGAGGCGATATCCCCGCGACGCGTCGAGTGATCGGCAGTTGCGTCGATACCACGAGTACCGCCGAGATCGCGAAGAACCAGCCCAGCACCGTCTGTGAGCCCCACGCGCGTTCGACCTCGAGCGGCAGTAGCAGATACAGCTGGTTGTAGGCCACCAACTGTGCGCTCATCGCCACCGCGAACAGCACGAAGGTCCGGTTGCGCACCACGTCGGTCCAGCCCGAGAGCCATGGGTCGTCGCGATGCTCACCGCGTTCGCGCGGCAACCACCTGATGTGAGCGGCGATGACCAGAACGAATATGGCGGCCGCCACGAGACAGGCGATGCGGAAGTCGACGAGCAGCAACACCGATCCGACGAGCGGGCCGGTGAACGAGCCGATCTGACTGCACACCGAGAGCAACGCGAACGTCTCCACCCGCGTCGCACCACCGTCGCGCTCACTCTTGCCCGCCTCGATCGCAACTGCTGATTCGACTGCAGGAGAGAACAATGCGGCTGCAAAACCGACCATTACCGTGGCAATCAGCACGGCCGCAAGCGAATCGGCGAAGGCCAGACCCACGAATCCCAACACGCGCAACACACAGCCGAAGAGAACGACCGGCTTGATGCCCCACCGATCGGCGAGGGTGCCACCGACGAAGAACAGTCCCTGCTGCGAGAAGGTTCTGATTCCGAGGACCACGCCGACGAGAGCGGCCCCGAGCCCGAGATCACTCGTCAGGTGCACCGACAGATACGGCAACACCATGAAAAAGCCGATGTTGAAGGTCATTTGGGTGAGGACGAGCAGGCGGACGGTGGGGGTCGCTCGCCGCAGATCGACCAGAAATGACCACCGCCACCGCGTCGGCGATCCGTCGGTCCTCGTGCTCACGTACTGCGCCCTCCTGCGTCGACTTTCTCGATGACGCTACCGGTCTTCCGCACGCGCCCCGAGGTGGCACCGGCGAGCGAGACTGCGAGAACGGCGAGTGCGATCAAGGACGCGAGCGGAGCAGCGGTGACCCACGGTGCCCGCTCGACGGCGGCGACCCCGTCAGACAGGATCAATCCCCAATCCGCAGTGGGGGGTTGCGGACCGAGGCCGAGGAATCCGAGGGCCGCGAGCGCGAGAGCGACGCCGGGGAGCCGAATCATGGCGTGCCGCAGCACTGCCGGAACGACGCTGGGCACGACGGACCCGAACAGGATTCGCGCATTTCCTGCCCCGAGTGTCGGCAGGATGGAGATGTACGGCCGAGCGCGGGTCTCCTCGACGAGGGCGGCCGTGTGCGCGGCGAGCGGAGCCCACGTGACGATGAGAACGGCGACGGCCGCCCCGCCTGCACTCGGACCCCAGATCGCTGCGATCAGAATGCCGGTGACGACGGGCGGCGCCGCATTGGTGACCTCGACCAGCCCACGGGAGGCCCGCGGAATCAGTCCCAGCAGCACGCCGACCACCAGGGCTGCGAGCGTCACGGCAAGCGAGAGACCGATGGAGCGCAGTGCGCCGTCGGCGACGCGGGCCAACAGGTCTCGACCCGAGGCGTCCGTACCGAAGGGGTAGGCCGGTGACGGGGCCGCGAACTTCTCCCGCGTCGTCGCCTGGCCGTCTCGCGGGAGTCCGGCAAGGACCATGACCAGTAGGACCGACGCCGCAGCGATCGGCACCACCCAGCGCCGCGGTGACGGGTGGAAAATGCCGGAGGGGATGGGCATCGCCTTCTCGTGCAGTGCGCTGCCGAGCAGCAGCCGTCGGGCCAGTTCGGCCGCGATACCGAGAACCGCGCTGACGGCCAGGAGAAGGATGATGTCGATCTGCAGGGCGGGAAGATCCTGCGACTGCGCGTCGCCGAGGGTGGTGCGGCCCAATCCCGGTATGGCGAAGACTTTTTCGACGGCCACCGCGCCGCCGGTCATCGCGACCATGATCAGACCGATCTGCGATGCGAGGCCGGGGAGGGCGCGTCGCAGAACCGCACCGGCGATCTGGGGCCGCGAGAAGCCTGCGACCGTCCACGTGATGACCCAGCCCTCGGTGAAGGTGACGGCGATCGCGTCGGCGAGCAGTCGTCCGATCAGCCCGCCCGCAGGTAACCCGAGCGCCAGTGCAGGCAGCACCGCGTATTCGGGACCGTTCCAGCCGTAGGCCGGGAACGACAACCACACGGCACCGAGAACGACGAGTACCGACGCGAGCAGAAACTCCGGCATCGACGTGAGCGCCGCGGCGACGCCGCCCCCGGTACGTCTCGGGGTGCCCCGGAGTCCGGCCCGGACGCTGGGGACGACCACGAGGGCGGCGGCGGCGATCGCGACGACCATCGCGAAACCCATCAGCGTCAGCGACACCAGCAGCGCATCGAGGGCTCCTGGCAGCACCGGTTCACCTGTGTTCCAGGATGTTCCGGGATTGCCCGACGCGATGCCGGTGAACCAGTCCCAGAACATCCGCAGCGGTCCGGCATCGAGGCCGAGGTCGCGGCGAATGGCTGCGAGGGCCTCGGGGGTTGCTTCCTGCTCGGCCGAGCGGGCCCGCAGAATGCTCAGTGCCGGATCGCGATTCGACAGCCACGGCAGCATCCCGACGAGAAGGACGACACCGGCGACTGCAACCAGACGCGAGGCGGTGGTTCTCACTGCTTACTCGAAGGCGGTCTGGTTGGTGATGAGCGTGCGTTCCCTGGGATCGCGGGCGACACCGGTCACACCTTCGGATTCGCCCTGGATGACGCGTTCGTGCAGCATGGGCACGGCCGCATCCTTCTCCAGGATCAACTTCTCGGCGTCCAGGATCGCGGCGCGGCGGTCGTCTCCTGGTTCGGTGGCCGAGGCGTCTGCCAACGCCGCGTCGACCTGCGGGTCGCAGAATTGGGAGATGTTGAACGATCCCTCGCAGGCGAAGTCGGAGTACATGTATGCCACGGGGTCTCCGGAATCGAGCACGGTGGCGCGGGAGAGGATGAAGGCATCGAATGCGCCACTGAGCGCGTCGGTTTCGATGAACTGGTATTCGCGCACCACCTGCTCGACCACGAAGCCCTTCGCCTCGAGTTCCTGCTGCAGCAGCACGGCGACCTCGGGAAGTTCGGCGCGGTCGGTGAAGGTGGCGAGAGTGATCTTCTTACCGGTGGCATCGCCGGCCGGTGTCTCGGTGCGCGCGGGACGGTCCGCCGCCCACGGCAGCGCGGGGCCGAGCAATCCGTTCGCGGCGTCTGCGCGGTCCTCGTAGACCTGCTCGACCAGGCGATCCTTGTCTACCGACTCTCGTGCGGCGGCACGCATTGCCGGATCCGCGAACACGCCGGACGACGTGTTCAGGTACAGGGTGTTGGTACGCGGCATCGGAACCTCGTGCACCAGCGACGGGTCGATGTTGGCGGCCTGCGACACCGGAATCGCCTCCACCACATCGGCGGTGCCGTTGCGAAGCGCTGCTGCGCGGGACGTACCGTCGGGCACGAAGTCGACGTCGATTCCGGCGAGCTTCGCGGGCTCACCCCAGTAGTCGTCGTTGCGGTCCAGCGTCGCACTGGACGTGCCGTCGACTCCGGTCAACACGAACGGTCCGGTGCCGGTCCCGACGGGGTCACTGCCGCCTGCGGAGTAGGCCGCGGATGCCAGGATGGCGAGCTGCGGGCTCGAGAGTCGTTGCGGCACCAGTGGATCGACGTCCTCGGTGGCCACCTCCACCGTGTCTTCGTCGGTGGCGGTCACCGTCAGCTCGACTCCGTCGAGGATGCGCGGCTTCGGCGCGGCGGTAGTGGCAGCAGTCAGTGCGGTGACGACGGCGGCGGAATCGAGCGGCGCACCGTTGTGGAACCTCACGTCGGGTCGGAGGTCGAAACTCCAGGTGCGCTCGTCGACGCGGTTCCAGGCGGTGGCCAAACCGGGCTGAGCGTCACCGAGATCGTCGAGGGTGACGAGGGTTTCGGCGGTGGACCAGCGCGAGAGCTTGAAGGCATCGTCGCTGAACTGCGAAAGCCCCGAGCGTGGCGGTTGCAGCATCGCAACGCGGGCCCGATCTGTGGTGTCGTCGGAAGCGCCCGAGGAAAAGCAGCCCGCGAGCGTGAGGGCGCCTACCACTGCCAGGGTGCTGATGCGGAACATGTTGGTGGTCAATGGATCTCCTGTGATGGTCGTGCAAGCCGGGGTACGGCGTCGATCAGGTCTCGGGTGTAGGAGTGCTGCGGGTCGGTGAGAATGTCTCGTACGCTGCCGGTTTCGACGATCCGGCCGTCGTGCATCACCGATACCTCGCTGCAGAGTCGAGCGACCGCGGACAGGTCGTGGCTCACGATCAGCAATGCGCTCGGTAGTCCGGCCAGGACTGCGAGGACCTGCTCGCGAAGATCAGGGTCAAGTCCGCTGACCGGCTCGTCCGCCAGCAGGTACTGCGGTTCGCATGCCACTGCACGCGCAATGGCGACGCGTTGATTCTGGCCACCGGACAGTTCCGTGGGTCGGCGCTGCAGGTAGCGCTCGTCCAGCCCGACGGCAGCGAGTGCGGCACCTGCTTTGGCTCGATGATCGCCGTCGACGCCGAGAAGTCGCAGCGGCGTCGCCACCAGATCCAGGACACTGCGGCGTGGGTCGAGGCTGTTCGCGGGATCCTGAGGAACGTACTGCACGAGTCTGCGAAACCACCGCAGCGATCGCGCGGAACCCGGACGGACTGTGCGCCCCTCCACTTCTACGGTTCCCGCATCGGGGGAGTCCAGCGCCAGCAGTATGCGCAGCACAGTGGTCTTCCCCGAACCGGATTCGCCCACCAGGGCGATGCGACCGGCCGGTGGCAGCGTGAGCGTGACAGCGTCCAGCGCGGTGCGAGACGAGCCGTGCCGAACGTAGGTGCGCGTGATGTCCGTGGCCACCAAGCCCGCGGTCATCGCGCTACCAGCTGACGAAATGGGTCGGCGGTGCGAGCTCGATCGAGCATGCGCACCACGAGATCGGACTCGGGAGTGTCGAGAATCACTGCCGTGGAACCGGATTCGACGATGCGCCCCGAGTCGAGAACCATCAGATGGTCGCACAGCTGCGCGGCGACGGCGATGTCGTGCGTGATCAGCAGCAGCGAGGCCACCTCACGGAGAGCGTCGAGCACCCGCGCCTGACTGAGTACATCGAGGGCCGTCGTAGGTTCGTCCGCGATCACCAGCGGGCTCTCGCGCGCCAATGCGACTGCGATACAGACGCGTTGACGCTGACCACCGGACAGCTCCAGCGGGTGCGAGGCCAATATGCGTTCGGTGTCGCGCAGACCCACACGCTCGAGCAGCGCGGAGGCGTCGGGCGTGCGGAGTTGCCTGCCGACGGTGACCATCGGGTTCAGCGCAGTGGCCGAATCCTGGAAAACCATCGCCGGGCGGGCGGTGCGCGGACGGCGGGGCGTCGGAACTCCGGCGACA
>NZ_BAOX01000298.1:0-5831 GCF_000813105.1 Rhodococcus sp. BS-15
GCTCGCACCAGAGCCGGTAGTCCCTCGCCCGCCTGCGCGCCGTCGGGCAGATCGTCGCGACCGCCTGCCTGCCGCAACGCGTTGACTCCCTGCCGCACCTCGGGCCTGGTGAAGAACCCCTCACCGCCGCGAACCTGATAAGGGATCTTCAGCTCGGTCAACGCCTGCTCGTGTGCCTCCGACTGTGCGTTGATGCGGTACAGAATCGCGATCTCGGCCGGCGAGGTGCCCTTCGAGATCAACCTCTTGATCGCACGCGCCACACCGTCGGCTTCCGCAGGCTCGTCGTCGTATTCGAAGAACTCCGGCTCCGGTCCCGGCTGGCGTTGACCGATCAATTGCAATCGGGTGCCGGCGATGCGACCGCGGGCGGCTCCGATGACGCGGTTCGCCAGCGACACCACCTCGGGCGTCGACCGGTAGTCGCGCTCGAGCCGAACCACGGTGGCCTCGGGGTACTTCCGTGAGAAGTCGAGGAGATACCGCGGAGATGCGCCGGTGAAGGAATAGATGGTCTGGTTCGCGTCGCCGACGACGGTGAGATCGTCACGCTCGCCCACCCAGGCGTCGAGTACCCGTTGCTGCAACGGCGTCACGTCCTGGTACTCGTCGACGACGAAGCAGCGGTAGCGCTCACGGAACTCGTCGGCCACCGACGAATGTTCTTCGAGGGCAGCGGCCGTGTGCAACAGAAGGTCGTCGAAATCGAGCAACATCGAGTCGCCGCCGCGGGACTTGAGCTCCTCGTAGCCGGCGTACACGGCAGCGACCTTGATCGCGTCCATCGGAACGTCGCGGCGGTTGCTCGCCGCGATGCGCGGATAGTCCTCGGGTGCGATCAACGATCCCTTGGCCCATTCGATCTCTCCCGCGAGATCTCGGATGGCGTCTGTCGACGTCGACACACCGGCCCGGTTGGCCGCCTGCGAGACAACGGTGAACTTGCGATCGAGAAGCTGCCATCCGGTGTCGCCGACCACCTGCGGCCAGAAGTACTTGAGCTGACGCATGGCCGCGGCGTGAAACGTGCGAGCCTGCACCGGAGGACCGTCTCCCCCGACGCCGAGCTCACGCAGGCGGCCGCGCATCTCACCGGCCGCACGCGCGGTGAACGTCACCGCCAGTACCTGCCCCGAAGACACGTGACCGGCCGAGACGAGGTGGGCGATGCGTCGGGTGATCGTGCGGGTCTTGCCCGTGCCCGCACCGGCCAGGACGCAGACCGGTCCGCGGGGAGCCAGTACCGCCGCGGATTGCTCCGGATCGAGTCCGGCGGTCATCGCGTCGTCAGCCATGGGGTCCATTGTGTCAGTGCGTACCGACAGTTCCACCCGGGGCCGAAGCGGGTGGCCAACGGCCGATGCAGGTGTCGGCCGGAACAATCGCGTCGGCGCTCCTGTTGACTGTTGGCGTGACCACTACCGAGAACACCCCACAGACCCCGGCCGCGCTGACCGTCTACTCCACCACGTGGTGCGGTTACTGCCGCCGGCTCAAGACCCAGCTCGACCAGGCCGGAATCGAGTACGCCGAGATCGACATCGAGCAGAACCCCGAGTCGGCCGACTTCGTCGGCAGCGTCAACAACGGCAACCATGTGGTGCCGACCGTGCTGTTCGCCGACGGCTCGACGGCCACGAATCCCACTCTGGCCGAGGTCAAGCGCGCACTGTCACTCTGACCGGCCGTCAGGCCGTCGCCGCCCACGCCTCGAGCATTCCACGGGCGATGGAGATCGAGCCAGGAAGAAGCAGCCGGGAGGTCGAATCCGATCCCCAGTCGCCCAGCTCGAGTGCGGCAACAACTTCTGCTCGATCGAACCAATGGGCCTCGGCGATCTCGCCGTCCTGAAAATGGAGCGGTTGCTCCGGGTCGGCGACGGCGGAGAACCCGATCATCACCGAACGCGGAAACGGCCAGGGCTGGCTCCCCAGATACTCGATAGCGGAGACGTCGAGGCCCACTTCTTCTCTGATCTCCCGTGTCACACAGGTTTCCAGCGACTCACCGGCCTCGACGAAACCCGCCAGCACCGAGAACCGACGCTCGGGCCACGCAGGAGCTCGCGCCAGCAGCACTCGATCGCCACCGTCGTGAACCAGACAGATCACCGCCGGATCGGTACGCGGGAATTCCTCGTGACCGGTGGACGTGCTCGTCCGCGACCACCCCGCGCTCGACGGAACGGACGCCGCACCGTCGAGTGAACTGAACTGCGCGCTCGCATGCCAGTTGAGGATCGCCAGGGCACCGGTCACCATCGACAACGCGTTGCTGTCCAATCGATCACCGTCGGTACGCAGGTCGCCGACCGTGCCTGCCACGACCTCGACCCGGCGGGCCCACAGGTGTCGATCGCCGTGAATTCCGAGAAAGACCGCATCGGCCGTCGGCTCGGCAGCGACGTCCGCGGCAGGGCCGAGCACGAGGCCGTTCTCGTCCACCGGGAATCTGCCTCTGCCGTCCACGTTCAGGACCCGAGCAGTCGGCCAACCCGCCGCCAACGCTGCGGTGTCTCGGCGCAGTTCCTCTGCCCTGTTCAGTGGCGATCGGGACAGTCGAGGTGGGTGAGCGAGTTGGAATTTCGGCACGCGCACGACCCTACTTGGCTGTGGCTAGTCGCCCACGCGACGGATGTAGAGCAGTCGGTCGGACGCCTCGATCGCGTCGACTTCGGGAGTGCCGACTCGGAACAGTTTGCCGGCCCGCACCACTCCGAGAACGATGTCGGTGAGGTGTCTCGGAGATCCGCCGACCTCGTCACGCTCAACTTCACGCTCCGCGATCGCGAAGCCCGCCTCCGGGGTCAACAGATCCTCGATCATCTCCACCACGGACGGAGTCGACGTGGCGATCCCGAGCAGACGTCCCGCGGTCTCGGACGAGACGACCACCGAATCGGCCCCGGACTGACGCAGCAGGTGCGTATTCTCCGCTTCCCTGATGGCGGCGACGATCTTCGCTTTCGGAGCGATCTCGCGGGCGGTCAGAGTCACCAGAACTGCGGTGTCGTCTCGATTGGTCGCCACGATGATGGCCGACGCGTGCTGGGCACCGGTGAGCCTGAGCACATCGGACTTGGTCGCAGAACCGTGGACGGTGACCAAGCCCATCGCCGACGCGGTGTCGAGCACCATCTGATCGGTGTCGACCACGACGATGTCGGACGCCGACACGCCGTCTCCGAGCATCGCGTCGACTGCGGTACGGCCCTTGGTGCCGAAACCGATGACCACGGTGTGATTGCGCACGCTGCGTCTCCATCGCTGAATTTTGAATGCCTGCCGGGAACGCTCGGTGAGAACCGACAGCGTGGTACCGACCAACAGAATGAGGAAAAGGACCCGAAGGGGTGTGATGACCAGGATGTTGACCAGTCGCGCCGACGCACTCACCGGTGCGATGTCACCGTATCCCGTCGTCGAGAGCGACACCGTCGCGTAGTAGAACGAGTCGAGGAAGGACAGTTCGCCGTCCTGGGTGTCGCTGTATCCATCGCGATCGAGGTACACCACGAACGACGCGAGCAGCAGTATCCCCAGCGCCATCAGAACCCGCTTGTAGATGGCGCGCCACGGACTCGATTCCAGTTCCGGTACCCGGAGCACTCCGACGAGCGCGAAGTCGGGCTTGTCGGTCAGCGCGCCACTGTCACTCAGGCGCGCTCGCAACCTACCTGCCACGTCGGCCGCCGAGGTACTCACCGAAGTCGAGATCATTCACGGCACGCAGCGTAACCCCATGCCAGGCTTCCGTGCCGACGACGCAGGGTGTGGCACGGTATGCGTATGACACAGAGATCGAGTCAGGCAGCCGCATTGCGTCTCGCGGGACTGCTCGCCGGAGCCGGAGTTCTCCACTTCGTCACTCCGAAGTTCTTCGATGCCCAGGTACCGACGGCATTGCCGGGTTCGGCGCGGACCTACACGCAGGTCTCGGGGGTCGCTGAACTCGCCGTGGCTGCGACGCTGGCCGCACCGCGGACCCGTCGACTGGGCGGCGCACTCGCGGCCACCCTGTTCGTCGTGGTGTTCCCCGCCAACATCAACCTGGCATACAAGTACGTGCAGAGCCCGAAGACCTCGCCGGCTCTCAAAGCAGCGATGATCGCCCGTCTGCCACTGCAGATTCCATTGGTCACCGAGGCTCTGAAAGCCCGTCGGAACGCACCGTAGCTCCCGGCTGCTCGGGACCGACCGGGCCCTCCAGCAGCTGGGCCAATTCTATTGCGTCCGGTAGGTTCTCGGGCGCAATGGTGTGACCGCTGCGCACATAGTGGAACGCTGCGCGCACTCGGTCGAGCGGTACCGGTTCGGTGCGCCCGATGGACATCAGCTCGGCCCAGGCCAATCGGTAGGCCGCGAGCTGCATCGCTACCGCCCGCTGTTCCGACGCCGTCGGCTCTGCGCCCGTCTTCCAGTCGACGACGGTCCAGCCGCCGTCCGGGTCCGCGAACACCGCGTCGATGCGTCCTCGCAGTACCGTTCCCGCCACGGACGTCTCGAACGGCACCTCCACTTCGACGGGGCTGCGGAGCGACCACTCCGATTCGAGGAACGCCTGCTGGAGCGTTTCGAGGTCCACGTCGGCCGATGCCCCGGTGTCGGCCGAGCCCGGCAATTCGTCGAGGTCGAGCAGTCGAGTCGCGCCGAACCTCCGTTCGATCCAGGCGTGAAACGCAGTTCCTCTGCGCGCCAACGGGTTCGGTGGGAACGGCAGCGGCCTCCGCAGGCGTGACGCCAACGCATCGGGGTCGGCTGCGAGGTCGACCAGCTGCGTCACCGACAGGTTGCCGGGAAGAGCCACGTCGACTCCCGCGACCGATCTCGCGGCTCGCTCGGCGAGCAGAGTGTCGACGTCCGCGGCCCAGTTCTCGGGGTCCTCCTCGGTTCGATCCTGGACACCGTCGTCTTCTTCGCTCGGCGTGGCCGAGATGTCTGCCAGCGCGCGCAACACTTCCTGCGCTCCGCTCTCGATCGCTGCTCGTCTGGGACCGAGGGGATCGCGCGGCCAGGACGCGGTGTGCGGCACGGCTCCGAGTGGGTTCGACGCCCCGTCCTCCGGTGCCGGTGCCCACTGCTCGATCACCGCGATGTCGGCGAATTCTTCGATTTGCGTGTGCAACTCGTCGAGAAATTCCGACGGCCCACGTGGCTTCGTGGCGGTCTCGTCCCAGTGATGCGCGGATACGAGCAACACCCGTTCGGTTCGGGTGAGTGCCACGTAGAACAGTCGGCGATCCTCGGCGAGTCGACGCCTCGCCAGCGCATCCTTGTGGCTCTTGACGGCGTCCTCGAGGTCCTTGCGATTGTGGAGCCGGTCGAGTTCGAGGACCGGAACCCCTTCCGATCCTTCTCCGTCGAGTGCGCGGTCACCGCGCAACGACGGCGGCAGCTCGGCCATCGCCCCGAGCCAGGTCGAGGATGCGTTCGAGGAGGGGAACACACCCTTCGCCACGTGCGGGACCGCCACCACCTCCCATTCGAGGCCTTTCGCGGAATGGACGGTGAGCACCTGAACGCGATGGGGGGGCGACGTCGACCTCACCGGGGGCGAGGCCGTCCTCGACCGTCGCCGCGGCGGCGAGGAACGACAGGAACCCGGTGACCGTGGCGGTCGGATTGTCGGCGTAATCGGCTACCACATGGGCGAATTCGTCGAGATGTTCACGACCGACCGCGCCGTCGGTGCTGATCGGCGTGCGGGCCTGAGCTTCGACACCGATGCCCATGATCCGCTCGATGTCGCCGACCAATTCCGTCAGCGGCTGACCGATTCGATCGCGCAGCAGGTGCAGCTCGCCCGCCAGCGCGACGATCCGGCGATGCCCC
>NZ_BAOX01000297.1:0-5857 GCF_000813105.1 Rhodococcus sp. BS-15
CACCGGACCGTCGATACTCTCGACGACATCGGTGACCGAGGCCGCGTCGACTGCCGGCCCGCGCAGCGAGTTGTCCGCCGTCACCACGGGGGTAGCCGCGGCCGCGGAGGTTCTCGCGACGCCGTCCCAGCTGGTGTTGTTCGCGAAGGCTCCGTGCACCAGCACCACGGTCGGCAGCTCCTGCGCGGCAGCGGGCGCGACGCCGATGCCGACCATCGATCCCACCGTCAGTCCTGCAGTTGCGAGAAGTGTGATCAACTTCGGTTTCGTCATGCCCACAATTTGTCACACGCCGGAAGTTCGTGCGGTGTTCACCGCCGAGATCCGACCAGCTTCTTCTCAGTGAACGCTCGTATGCTTGGCTTGCAGCAGTGGCGTTCGTCCGACCCGGGCGATCGCAAAACGGTAGGTCCGATCGTGAGCGAGAGTTCGATGAAGTCTCGGATGGCCGAGTACCCACGCCCCCATCACTGCTTGTTGCACGTCAGCGACACGCATCTCGTCGACGGTGGCGGTCGGTTGTACGGCGGCGTGGACAGTGAGTTGCGGCTCGAACAAGTGATGACCGACGTACGCAACTCGGGTGTGCGTCCCGACGCGTTGGTGTTCACCGGAGACCTGACGGACAAGGGCGAGGCCGGTGCCTACGAGAAGCTGCGGGCGTTGGTCGAGCCGGTGGCCGAGGAACTCGGTGCGCAGATCGTCTGGGCGATGGGTAATCACGACGACCGTGCGACGTTCCGCCAGAAGCTTCTCGACGCCGAACCGACCGTGCAGTCCATAGACCGCGTCCACGACGTCGACGGTCTCCGTGTCGTCACACTGGACACGACGGTTCCCGGCCGTCATCACGGTGAGCTGGGCGACGAGCAATTGGCCTGGCTCGCCGACACACTCGCCACGCCCGCCGAGTTCGGCACGATCCTGGCGATGCATCATCCGCCGGTGCCGACCGTGCTCGATCTCGCGGTACTGGTCGAGCTGATCGATCAGCCGCGCCTGGCCGACGTGCTGCGCGGAACCGACGTGCGATCCATTCTCGCTGGGCACCTGCACTATTCGACGACGGCCACGTTCGCGGGTATTCCCGTCTCGGTGGCGTCGGCCACGTGCTACACCCAGGATCTGAACGTGCCCGCAGGCGGATTGCGCGGTCGCGACGGTGCCCAGGGATACAACCTGGTCCACGTCTACGAGGACACCGTCGTGCACTCTGTGGTACCGACGGGCTCGTACGACACAGTGGGAGAACCGGTCTCGGCTCAGGAGACCGCGCGCAGGCTGAGCGAAGCGGGAGTCACCATCGCAGACAGTGCGAGGCGCAAGACGTTCAGCGACGCCTGAGCGTCAGCGTTCGTCGGTTCTGGAGCGTTCCCAGGGTGCGACGATGGGGAAGTACTTGTCCAGGAACTGAGTCACGGTGCGGGTGCGCAGGTCCAGGTCGACCTCCGGAAAGCTGCCGTCGTTGAGGCAGAAGAAGTCCACTGATCGTTTGGGGAGCAGCTTCTCCATCGTGTCCAGGCCCGCCACGGTGGTGGTGTCGATGTACCGGACCTTGGCGTCCTTCTGGACCACAGCCCGGCCGCTCATCAGTGCGTAGTAGTGGTACAGCGAGTTGGTCACCGAGATGTTTGTGCTCGCGCGGAAGGCGCTGGCGGCAGTGGACGCGAACTCGTCCGGAAACTCGTTCTCCATTTCCTGCATCACGCTGCGCCGCAACGGGGTTGCCGCGTGTTCGAGGTGTCGGGTCGTGGTCATTCCGAAGCGGTTCTGCAGGATCCGACGGTTCACGCGGGCTGCGTTCTCGAAGCCGCTGCGGTCGGCGTCGCTGTATCCCAACCCGATTCGGGTCGTCGCCTCGATGAACATGCTGATCCCGCCGGGGGAGAAGAACATCGACGGGCTCACCGGTCGACCGAAGAACATGTCGTCGTTCGAGTACAGGAAGTGCTCGGACAACCCGGGGATGTGGTGCAGCTGGCTTTCGACGGCCTGCGAATTGTGGGTCGGCAGAACGGATGTGTCGACGAAGAAGGCCTCGCTCGGTACGAACGTCACCTTGGGATGGTCGGCCAGCCACGCCGGCCTCGGCGAATCGGTGGCGACGAAGATGCGTCTGATCCACGGTGCGTAGAGGTGGATCGACCGCAGCGCGTACTTCAGTTCGTCGATCTGCCGGTAGCGGGCAGCCGAATCGTCACCCTCACCGACGACGTAATTCGCCATTCGCCGCGCGCGCTGAGCCTGGAATTCGGCGGAGGAGCCGTCGACCCAGGAGAAGACGATGTCGATGTCGAAATTGATGTCCGACGCGTGGTCGGCGAACATGTTCTCGATGGTCGGCCACGTTCTGCCGAAGCGCTCGACGGTACCGCGGACGGCCTCGTCTGGCCGGATGTTGCGCCTGGTCAGCGAATTCTCGATCGGCAGCACGATCTCGGACGGGGAGAACGACCACAGTTCGATCTGTACCGCCGTGGACGCGCCGTAGTACAGACCGCTGAACGGCTCGACCCGCGGGCGGTACAGGCGCACGATTCGTGCGTTCGCGGACGGAGACAGCGACCCGTCGGCCACCAGCACTGCCTTGCCACGGGCGTCGACGGTCTTGGAGTAGAACGGCTCGGCGCGGCAGGCGTGCACCAGTGCCGTGGTCAACGCCTCGCGTGCGGCCAGTTCGATGGCGATGACGGGACGTTCGTCGTTGCCGCGAACGAGCAGGTACTTGATGCGTGCGGCGTCGAGCACGGCGCGCATGAACAGCAGATCCTCGACCATCGCCTGGTGCGGGGTGGTGGAGGTGATGGTCAGTGCGTAGCGGCCGTCGTGACTGACGACGTCGGATCGCTCGCTCAGTCGCGCTGCGGATGCGGCAGATTCTCGGGTGACGGCATCGTTGGTCTCGTGCTCCGGTGGAACGAGGTAGATATCGTGCGGGGCAGAAGACGAGGTGATGACGTTCCTTCCGGAGTTGCGCGCTGGCCGAGGAACCCCGGTGCAGAGTCAGTCTAGTGCAGGTCCGACGCACGTCCGACGCGCTGCGGTAGAACCCGACTCGCCGCGACCAGGCCCACAGCAACTCCGGTGGCGTCGGCGAGAGCGTCGGCGACCGATCCGGAGCGTCCCAGAGGCAGGATCGCCTGCAGGACCTCCGAGATCGCCGCGAACGCCAGTACCCACAGTGCGGTTCGGATCCAGTCGATTCCGGCCAGGCGCGAGGTGTACGCCAGGGCCGCGAACAGTACGAAGTGGATGATCTTGTCGCTGTGCTGGAATCCCGAGGGCACCCCGGACGCGGGGGTGAAGAGCACGATCAGCGCTACGACGAAGGTGACGGCCAGGGGTATTCGATACGTCGACTGCGAGAACACTGCCCGAGTTTAGCGGCGCTGCAGCACCACGACCGTGTCGATTCGCTCATCGCCGTCCGGCGTCGTACGGGTGCGGTGTTCGGCGTGGATCACCTCGAACCCGTCGCCCGCCGCAGCGACGACCGGTTCCGGTGCGAACAGTCGGTGCTTGGCCGGGTGCTGAGAGGCGTGGCTGTCGCTGGGACTATGCCCGACGATCAGCAGACGCCCCTTCGGCGAGACCGCTGCGGCGAACCTGCGGGTGGTCAGGTCGAGCTCGTCCGGTGGCACCTGGAGGAAGTGCACCGACACCAGATCGAACGCCGCGGCCGGGGGAGTCCAGGCCAGAACGTCTTCCTGTTGCCAGTTCACGGCGAGAGTCAACGGCTCGAGTGCCTGTTGTGCCGCGCGGGCGCGGCCGAGGGCGACGTCGGAGATGTCGACACCGGTCACGTTCCAGCCTCGACCGGCCAGCCACAGTGAGTCGGCACCTTCCCCGCAGCCGATGTCCAAGGCGCGGCCCGGGGTCAGTTCGGATGCCTCCTGTACCAACACGGCGTTGGGATTTCCGCTCCAGATGGTGGTGCGCTGGTTGTAGAGGTCGTCCCAGAATGCTTCGTCGAAGGCACCGTTCTCGAAATCCGGCTCTGCGTGGGTCCGGTCGGCAGGATGGGTGTGAGCATGTGTGTGGTCGGCCATGATTCGAGACTGCCCGCTGCCGGCCGTCGACGCAAACCTATTTGCTGTATCGGCAAAATTGCTTTGGGTAGAGTGATGCGGCATGACCGAACCGGAACGTGAAGTGCTGACGTGGGCGACGTTCGGAGACGCGTCGCGCGACCTGACCGAGAAGATCGTCGACGACGGGTTCGTTCCGGACATCGTCATCGCGATCGCTCGCGGTGGGCTCATCCCCGCGGGTGCGATCTCCTACGCGATGGGCGTCAAGGCCGCCGGCACCCTCAATGTCGAGTTCTACTCCGACATCGAGGAGACCCTGCCCGATCCTGTTGTCCTCGAACCTCTTCTGGACACCGACGCAATCGTCGGCAAGAAGCTGCTCGTCGTCGACGACGTGGCCGATTCCGGCCGCACTCTGGCTCTGGTGATCGACCTGTTGAAGGCACACACGCTCGACGTGCGGTCGGCCGTGATCTACACCAAGTCGAGAACCATTGTGCAGCCGGACTATTCGTGGCGAGAGACCGACAAGTGGATCAATTTTCCATGGTCCACGTTGCCGGTCATCACCTGAGCTACCGGTCCAGACCATTGCGCCGTCGGGCCGGGGTGGTCGACGTGATCGATCGTGTCGGCCGGAGTTCGAAGGGGCATCGGCGCACCGTGTTCGACTGCTACGTGTAGCCCCAGGTGTGGAATCTGGTGGCCGAGCAGTCCGGGCAATACTGCTCGTCGTCACCCACGGTCCAGCCAGGTTCGGGCGCGATCATCGCGCCAACTCGGCGGCCGTCGTAAACGACCAGACCGCACCCGCTGCAGTCTTCGGTGCTGTGCTGGACGCCTTCTGTGCGGCCGGCGCGAGCTACGACCGTTCTGGCCAGAACGGTCACCGTGGCCGGAACGAGCAGGAAGGTCGCTGCGCAGCGTGCCGCTCTCAGCAACTGAGCACGCCTGCTGTGGGAATGATCGGCGTCGACGCTGCCGAATTCAGGTGTCGTGTCACCGTTGAAGCTGCCTCTCGAACTCGCATAGTGCATGCCCGCGGGCATCGCGGTACGACAGATGGTACATACGGTACGTGGAGGGTGCCGCCTCGGAGCCGCGGCAAACAGCAGTTCTGTGAAGCGCCCGTCGAGTGGCTCGAAACCGACTCGCTGGGGAAGCGCGGCTTCGGACATTGCAGAGCGTGCCCTCGTAACAACCACTGCGCCAGGGTTGCTGGAAATTTCCATTCGCTTTGGGTCGTCACCATTCTGTGACTATGAGGTGCGTCACTCGCTGTGACGCGGTAAACCGCCTGGTCGTGCGTGTCCGGAGATGTTTCTGTCACGCCCGGGTAGGGGTGTCGCCGGCGTGATTCGGGTGTCGAAGGCCTGTCGGGGATGTGTGGGGTGTTGTACCGTCCCGGGCAGATCTGCAGTTATCTTTCAGCAACCATTGTGGTCGGTGGAATCACCGACACGCGTACGGAGAGACTCGCTCATGGAAACGATGGCACGCGCTACCACTGGTTCGACGGTGCGGGGACATGGCATATCGAGGGCCGTGGCTGGTTGTGCGGTGGTGTCGGCAGCAGTGATGGTGGGTTCTGCTGCGTTCGCGGGCACCGCGTCGGCGACGCCGACGCCGTTGGCCGACAAGTTCGCGAGCACGGTCACCGATGATGGCTGGACGTTGGATCTCACTGCCAGCAACCTGTCGGTCAACCCGGTTCCGAACGTGGCGACGACGGCGTTCACGCGCGAGGGGTTCGTCTCGGCGAAGGTCACCGGCACCATCACCGGTGCCGGTGAGACGGCGGTGAAAACCGGATACATCGAACAGGG
>NZ_BAOX01000296.1:0-5882 GCF_000813105.1 Rhodococcus sp. BS-15
GGGGAATTTCTTCAGTCCGCGGGCGAGAGCGACGATCTTGGTGGCCTTGGCCGGTGAGAGAAGGGTGGTGGAGGTCAGCCAGCCGGCGGGGCCGGGGAAGCCGAGCTTCTCCCGTGAGACGCGGGTGTCGATCTCTCCGACGAGGGCGATACGCCGGGCTTCGAGGAGTTGGATTTGGTGGGAGACGGCGGCGGCGTCGGCGAGGAGTTCGCTTTCGCTCAGTTGCCAGATCTCCGTGGTCATGGACCAAGTGTATCGAACAGGTATTCGATTGACAACCATAGTGCAATCGAAAACTATTGCTGTGCAGAAGGATTCGCAAATCTGAACCTGTCGGTAGCCTGTGGTAGGAGCGCGGAGTCCGTTTCCGGATAGTGATCGCTGCAGCGATTCCAGTCCGAGCAGCGCGGTGACTATTTCGATTTTTTTACGCGCAATCGATCAGCGCCAACTCGTTCCCATCCGCCGCTGGCGTCACTTGGGCGTCTTCGTGGCGGTTCATCTGCAGCGCGGGCGGTCCGCGACACGTGGGGAGCGCCGCGCATGCAGATTCGCCCAACGTACGACCATCGGACCGATGCGGCGTTTCGTCACAGAGCGCAACGCTCTCGAAGTATAAAAATCCTCGGTTCAGGCATCCAGCGCGTCAGTACACCTCGCGCTGCCGTTCCTGTTCCAACACCTGCTCGAGGTCGCTCAATCGGTTCATCGACGACACCTGCCGCGCAGTGCGGTGATTGAGCGCCAACATCTCTCGGTGCCGGTGCACGAAGGCCCAGTAGCCTGCAGTGAACGGACACGCGTCGTCGCCCAGTCGCTTCTTCGGGTTGAATTCGCACGGTTTGCAGTAGTCGGTCATGCGGTTCAGGTACGCCCCGCCCGAGGCGTAGGGCTTGGTGGCGATCACTCCGCCGTCCGCGTGCTGGCTCATGCCGATCACGTTCACCGGCATCACCCAGGCGAACCCGTCGACGAAAGCCGTTGCGAACCAATCGGTCAACGCTCGCGGATCCCAGGCATGTTGCAGCGCAAAGTTTCCCAGAATCATCAGTCGGGGGATGTGGTGCACCCAGCCGCGCTCGCGCACGCCGTCCACCGTCGACGACAGGCATTTCGCCACCACAGCGTCGCCGTCCAACTCGAGCAGCCAATCCGGTAGTGGCTCATGGGCTTCGAGCTTGTTGCGCTCGAGATACTCCGGACCCAGATGCCAATACAGGTGCCAGACGTATTCGCGCCAGCCCAGGATCTGGCGAACGAAACCCTCCACGCTCGCCAAAGGGGTGCCGTCGCGGTGGGCGTCCTCGGCTGCGTGTGCAACGTCCAGCGGCTGCAGCACGCCGAGGTTCAGCGGCACCGACAGCAGCGAGTGAGACATCGTCCAGTCGTCGGCCATCACCGCGTCCTCGTACTTGCCGAAGTCGTCCAAGCGATAGTTCACGAAGTGCGCCAACGCCTCCGACGCCTCGTCAGCGGTCACCGCGAACACGCGAGGCCCGTCCACTCCGACGGTGTCGAGGTCCCAAGAGTCGAGGTCGGCGCGCACCTGATCGTCGATGTCATCCTCGGTCGGCCACCACGGTTCTTCGACACCCAGGGTCAGGCGTCCCTTCGGGGGCGGCGACTGGTTCTCGGCGTCCAGGTTCCACTTTCCGGAGACCGGTTCGGAACCGTCCATCAACACCCCGAACTTCTTGCGCTGCTCCCGGTAGAACGTCTCCATCCGAAAGGTGCCGCGCTCGGCTGCCCACTCCGCGAACTCGGCGCGGGGAAGCGCGAACATCGGCGTCGGCAAAATCTCCGAGACCAGTCCCTCCTCGTGCAACGCGGCGACGAACTTCTCGGCCGCATGGGAGGTGGGTTCGAACACCACCACGGGCTTGCCGTACTCGGCCAACCCTTCCCGGTACGTCTCGGTCTGCAGGTAGGTGACGCGATCGCCCAGCTCGTCGGCCAGATGACGCATCCCCGACAACACAAGGTGCAGCTTCTGCCGGTGGTATCGCCGACGCCGGAACACGCGCCGGGACTCGATCATCAGCACATCCCGATCGGCATGCTCGTCCACCGAGTGAAAGTGCGGACCGAGCTGATCACCGAACAACCACAGAGCGTCCATGCCCCCAGTGTTCTCCCGCCACCACTCCGGCAAACCAGCGTCCGGCACATGGCCGTCCGGTGAACACTGTGGCCGACCCAGGCGCGCCTTACTTGACCACCGACCATCCATCGCATGGACTGACCCGATGCACGCTGATTCTGCGCTTTCCAGAAGGACGTTTCTTCGCTCGTCGTCGGTGGCCGTCGCAGTGGCCGGAGTCGCCACGACACTGCCTGCGGTCGCACACGCGCAGGGCAGCGACCGTGGCTTCCTGCACGGGGTCGCATCGGGAGATCCGTTGCCCGACGCGATCGTCCTCTGGACTCGGCTCACCCCCACGCCCGACGCCACCCCGGGCTCCGGCGTCGGACCGCAGGTATCGGTGATGTGGCGGATTTCCCGCAGCGCAGATATGGGGGACGTCGTCTCCTCCGGAACCGTCGCAACCGGCCCCGATACCGACCACACCGTCAAGGTCGACGTCGACGGCCTGGCTGCAGACACGACGTACTTCTACGATTTCCGGACGAGCGACGCGGCATCGGCCGTCGGGACCACGCACACCGCTCCGCGCAACGATGCCGACGTCGACGCGATGCGCTTCGGCGTCGTCTCGTGCTCCAACTGGGAGTCGGGGTACTTCGGTGCCTACCGGCATCTGGCCGCCAGGGGAGACCTCGACGCCATCGTCCATCTCGGTGACTACATCTACGAGTACGAGACGGGCGGGTTCCCCGGCCGCGACGGCGTGATCCGGCAGCATTCGCCCACCCACGAGATCGTCACGCTCGCCGATTACCGCCAGCGCCACGGCCAGTACAAGTCCGATCCCGATCTGCAGGCCGCGCACGCCGGCGTGCCGTGGATCTGCACGTGGGACGACCACGAATCCGCCAACGATGCCTACGACACCGGCGCGCAGAATCACACCCCGGGCACCGAGGGCGATTGGTCCACGCGCAAAGCGAATTCCGAGCAGGCGTACTACGAGTGGATGCCTGTGCGCGCGGCAGGCACGGCGACCAACCGTCACCTCTATCGTCGGCTCCGGTTCGGCAACCTGCTCGAGCTCTCGATGCTGGATCTGCGCACGTACCGCTCGCAGCAGGTGTTGCCGTTCAACGGGCCCGAGGTCGATTCCCCCAACCGGACCATCACCGGCGCGGAGCAGATGCAGTGGCTCACCGACGGCATCGTCTCCTCGCCGACGCAGTGGAAGATCGTCGGCAACCCGGTGATGATCACGCCCACTCTCATCCCGCCGCTCGATCGCGACGCAGCCAGGGCCGTCACCTCGCTTCTCGGGATCCCGGAGGGCGGTCTGCCGTACAACGCCGATCCGTGGGACGCTACACCGCCGACCGCCGCAAGCTCCTCGGTGCCATCGTTGACGCGGGCGTCGACAACACGGTGTTCATCACCGGCGACATCCACTCGGCCTGGGCCTGCGAGGTGCCGCTCGACGCGGCGCACTACGCAACGACGGAACCCGCTGCCACCGAGCTGGTCGTCACCTCGGTGAGCTCGGCCAACATCGACGACCTGACGCGTACTCCGCCGCACACGCTGGGCCGGGTCGCCGAGGAGGCGTTCAAGGCGCTCAACCAGCACGTGAAGTTCGTGGACCTCGACAGTCACGGGTTCGGCGTCTTCGAGGTCACCCGGACGGCGGCTCGGATGGATCACTGGTTCCTCACCGCCAAGGAGGATCCGCAGACCGGCGTGTACTGGGGAGCGGGCTTCACGGTCGACTCGGGCACCCAGCGCGTCCGGGCGGCGGCACCGCCTGCCTGACAACGCGCCATACTGGTCCGTGTGGCTGTACCGAAAATCGTCCTGTTCTACGTGTTCACTCCGCTACCCGATCCCGAAGCGATCCGGTTGTGGCAGCAGACGCTGGCCGCGTCCAACAACCTGACCGGACGCATCCTGATCTCCGAACACGGCATCAACGCGACGGTCGGCGGTGACGTCGACGACGTCAAACGGTACGTGCGCGGCACTCGCAGCTATCCGGCGTTCAAGTCGGCCGACATCAAGTGGTCCGATGGACTCGGCAACGATTTCCCGCGCCTGAGCGTGCGGGTGCGCGACGAGATCGTCACGTTCGGTGCGCCGGGCGAGTTGAAGGTCGACGCCGACGGAGTGGTCGGCGGCGGCACTCACCTGAGCCCGCAGCAGGTGCACGACCTCGTCGATTCCCGCGGCGACGACGTCGTTTTCTTCGACGGCCGCAACGCCTTCGAGGCCCAGATCGGCAAGTTCAAGAACGCAGTGGTGCCCGACGTCGAGACGACCAGAGACTTCGTCTCCCAACTCGACTCCGGTGCCTACGACCATCTGAAGCAGTCCCCGGTGGTCACGTACTGCACCGGGGGAGTGCGGTGCGAGGTGCTGTCGTCGCTGATGGTCGCGCGCGGGTTCGAGGAGGTGTATCAGCTCGACGGCGGAATCGTCCGGTACGCAGAGACTTTCGGCGACGACGCGCTCTGGGAGGGTTCGCTGTTCGTCTTCGACAAACGGATGGCGCAGAACTTCTCCGACCACACCGCCGTCATCGGTCGCTGCAGTGCCTGCGGCAACCCGACATCCCGCTACCAGGACTTCGACGGCGACGCCGGCCGCGGTCTGCGGTTGATCTGTCTCGACTGCGCGTAGAGAAATGCTGCCCTTCCGGGACGGCCTCGCTCCACTGAGACTGCTGTTGCCGCATGGAGATTCGGCCACCACCATCGTGGAGTATCTCGAACGTGAAATGCCCGAGGACGACTGGCGACGGGCCATGCGCGACGCCGAAGTGGTCGACGAGAAGAGCAGGCCCATTTCCGACGCGACGCGGTACCGCGCCGGCAGTCAGGTGTACTTCTATCGCGTTCCCGCACAGGAGGTTCCGGTTCCGTTCGAGATCGGCATCCTGCACGAGGACGAGGATCTGCTGGTGGTCGACAAGCCGCACTTCCTCGCCACCATTCCGCGTGGCAGGCACGTCACCGAAACCGCGACGGTACGGCTGCTAGGCAATTCGATTGCCCTGACCTGACGCCCGCGCACCGACTCGATCGCGCCACCGCCGGGGTGTTGCTCTTCACCAAGACCAAGCATGCCCGACGGCCGTATCAGGAACTCTTCTCCTCGCGCAACGTCACCAAGGAATACGAGGCAGTTGCGGGGTTCGATGCAGCGCTGGAGTTCCCGCGCATAGTGCGTAGTCGAATCCTCAAAGAGCACGGGGTGATGACGGCATACGAGGAGCCGGGGGAGTCGAACAGTGAGACCCTGATCGAACTGGTGGACATTGTCGGCACAGCCGCCCGATATCGACTCTTCCCCAAGACAGGCAAGACCCATCAGCTGCGGATCCACCTGTCCTCGTTGGGTATTCCGATCGTGAACGACCCATACTATCCGGAGTTCTCTCCCATCCCGGCCGACGACTTCACCCGGCCGTTGCAACTTCTCGCCCGGGCTCTGAACTTCACGGACCCACTCACCGGTGAACCCAGGCGCTTCGTCAGTGCCCGAACCCTCGAGCCCTGACGGTCCGGCATCGTTCGTTCGGACGATTGTGACAATGGGGACGCGAGGTTAGCGTGTCGAGCGAACCATGTCCGATGGAGGAGAAGAGGAGAACAGTGTGAAGCGTCGTATTGCTGTTGTGTTGGGGGCTGCCGCTATCGCCATTGCGTCGCCGGCAGTCGCGGTGGCCGATACCGGAAGCGCGAGCACCGGTAGCTCGAGCGGAGTGTTGGGTGGTTTCGACATGCTGTCGCGGCTCTGGGAG
>NZ_BAOX01000295.1:0-5924 GCF_000813105.1 Rhodococcus sp. BS-15
AACATGAAGCCGAGGAACAGCGCATTCAGAACCATCGGATCCACACCGAGTCCGCCCGATGCAGCCGCATCGGCGATCGCGCGCAGATCGAATGTCCCGCCGTCGAAAGGCCCGTCGGGTCTCGCGGTCACCACGTACAGGCCGATGACGGCCGCCAACATCACCAGACCGCCGAACAGGTTGTACAACAGGAACTTCACCGCGGCGCGCGTTCGATGGACTCCCCCGAAGCCACCGATGAGGAAGTACATCGGAATCAGCATCGCCTCGAAGAAGATGTAGAACAACAACACGTCCAACGCGGTGAACGACACCAGCACCATCGACTCGACCACCAGGATCAACGCCATGTACGTGTGCGACACCCGACGGGAGCCGTAGTTCGCGACGCGAGTGCCGTCGTTCCAGCCCGCGACGAGCAGCAAGGGCGTGAGAACGGTGGTGAGCAACACCAGAACGAGGCCGATTCCGTCCAGGCCGAGGGTGTACCGCGCACCGAAAGCCGCTATCCAGGCGTGGTCTTCGACGAACTGGTACCGATCACCACCGGAGTCGAACGACACCGCCAAGGCGACCGACACGGCCAAGGTCCCGGCAGCGAAACCCACTGCGACACTGCGCGCGACGGTCGGGCGAGCGGCGGGCACCAGGGCGACGACGATCGCGCCGAGCATCGGGACTACCCATAGAACGGTCAACCAGGGAGTCGTCACAGAGCCACCACCATCAGGACCACGAGAACAGCTCCCGCGAACATCGCCAACGCATACGACCGCACATATCCCGTCTGCAGCCGCCCGGACCGCGTCGATGCGCCACCGATCGAGCTACCCACCCCGTCCACGACGGCGTCGATACCGTTGTCGGCGTGCACCATTGCGCGCGTCAGGGTCTGTCCTGGACGCATGAATGCCGCCTCGTTGACGGCATCTCCGTAGAGATCGGCACGTGCAGCTCGGGTCAGGGCCGACACATCCTCGGGTGGCGTCGGTGGAACCTCACCGACGATGTACTTGCGGTAGGCGAGGGTCGCGCCGATCAGCACGACCACCAGGACGGCGACGGTGACCACCCATGCCGGAATCGCGTGCTCCTCGTGTGCCGATCCCACCACGGGTTCGAGCCATGCCTCGAGGCGTCCGCCCACCGCGAGAAAGGCACCCGACGCCACCGAGCCGACGGCCAACACGATCATCGGTGCGGTCATCGTCGCCGACGCCTCGTGCGGATGTGCCTGCGCGGACCAGCGTTTCGGACCGAAGAACGTCAACAGCATCACCCGAGTCATGTAGAAGGCCGTCAGGCCTGCACCGAGCAAAGTCACGCAGCCGAGAACCGGGCCTGCCACTCCCTCGGCGGCGAAGGCGACCTCGATGATCGGATCCTTGGCGAAGAAGCCGGAGAACGGCGGCAGTCCGATGATGGCGAGATACCCGAGGCCGAACGTGACGAACGTGATCGGCATCGCGGCGCGGAGTCCACCGAACCGTCGCATGTCGGTCTCGTCGTTCATCGCGTGCATCACCGAGCCCGCGCCCAGGAACAATCCCGCTTTGAAGAAGCCGTGCGAGATCAGGAGCACGATGGCGTACGCGTACCCGGAGGGGCCGAGCCCGGCCGCGAGCACCATGTACCCGATCTGACTCATCGTCGACGCCGCGAGCGCCTTCTTGATGTCGTCCTTCGCACAACCGATGACGGCTCCGAACAGCAAGGTGACCGCCCCGACTGTGACGGTGGCAGCGCGGGCGGCGGGCGACGCCTCGAACACCGGTCCCGAGCGGACGATGAGATACACCCCGGCCGTGACCATCGTGGCCGCGTGAATCAATGCCGATACCGGTGTCGGGCCCTCCATGCGTCGCCGAGCCACGACTGCAGCGGCACCTGCGCCGACTTTCCACACGCCGCCAACAACAACATCAGTGCCATGGCGGTGGCCACCGATTCGCTCGCCTCGCCAATTCCGGCGAACACGTCGTCGTACTGCACGGAGCCGAAGTTGACGAACATGATCATCAGCGCAACGGCCAAGCCGATATCGCCGACTCGGTTGACCACGAACGCTTTTCGGGCAGCCGACGCAGCCGACGGCTTGTGTTGCCAGAAGCCGATGAGCAGATACGACGCCAGACCCACACCCTCCCACCCCAGATAGAGGCCGAGGAAGTTGTCGGCCAGAACCAGCAGCAGCATGGCTGCCAGAAACAGGTTGAGGTACGCGAAGAAGCGCCGCCGCTCGGCGTCGTGGCTCATGTAGCCGATGGAGTACACGTGAATGAGCGACCCGACACCGGTGATCAGCAGGACGAAGCAGATCGACAATTGATCTGCGCGCAAGCCGAACTCGACCTGCAATTCGTCGACCGGAACCCACCGGAACAGGGTCTGGGTGAAGGCTCGGCCCGACTCGGCGCGGCCGAGCATCGAGCCGAACACCACCGCAGCCACGACGAACGAGGACGCTGCCGCCGCCGTCGCGACGAGGTGCCCCCAGCGGTCGGTGCGCCTGCCACCGAGCAGCAGGAACGCTGCACCGAATGCAGGCAGAGCCGGAAGAAGCCACAGCATCGACATCATTTCTGCGCCCCCGTCAATTCTTCATCAGGGAGTTCTCGTCCATCGAAATCGACCGATGAGATCGGAAGATGGCCATGATGATGGCCAGGCCCACCACCACCTCGGCGGCGGCGACCACCATGGTGAAGAACGCGAACAACTGTCCGTCGAGATTGCCGTGCATGCGGGAGAAAGTGACGAACGCCAGATTGACTGCGTTGAGCATCAATTCGATACACATGAACACGATGATGGCGTTGCGTCTGACGATGACACCCGCCGCTCCGATCGTGAACAGCAGAACGGACAGATAGAGATAGTTCTCCGGATTCATCGCTCGTCACCCCCGTCCACCTTGTACTGGCTTCGAGGATCGGCGAACATGGCGTTGACGGAGGACTCGGACTCGGTTCCGTCGGGCAACAAGGCGCGGCGATCGACCCCGTTGTGTCTGGCGTACACCCCAGGACTCGGCAGCGGTGTCACCCTCGAGCCGTCGCGGAATCGATCCTGTGCCATTTCTCGCTGACCCTTGACCGGCCCCAGAGCTTCCCGGTGCGCCAGAATCATCGCTCCGATGGTGGCAGTGATCAGCAGCGCCCCGGTCAACTCGAACGCCCACACGTACTCGACGAAGATCAGCTCTGCCAGGCCCTCGACGTTTCCGGCGGAGTTGACGGCGTCGAGACCGGCGAAGTCGAGCCGACCGGCATTTGCCGCGTCGCGCAGCAGTACCCCGATGATCAACAGTCCGAAGCCGATTCCGATGACGACGGCTGCAATGCGGTGACCGCGCAGGGTTTCGGTCAGCGACTCCGACGTGTCGACTCCGACGAGCATCAGAACGAACAGGAACAGCATCATCACCGCGCCGGTGTAGACGACGATCTGCACGACACCGAGGAACAACGCCCCCTGCGCCATGTAGAAGGTGGCCAGTACCACCATCGTGGCAGCGAGGAACAACGCCGAGTAGACTGCCTTGGTGCTCATCACCACCCCGAGGGCACCGATGACGGCAACGACACCCAGGGTCCAGAACTGCACGGCCTCACCGGTGGACGTGGCATCGAGGGCGAGCTGCACTGTGGCAGTCATCGAACCGAACCGCCCTCGGGTTCGGATGCGGGTTCGGCTGCGGACTCCGCTGGGGTCTCGTGGCCGGTGACGGTTCCCCGGTAGTAGTCCTCGGCCGAAAGGCCCGGTGCCATCGCGTGCGGTGGTGCCACCATCTCCGGTTGCAGAGGGGCCAACAGAGATTCCTTCTCGTAGATCAGATCGGCTCTGTTGTCACCGGCGAGTTCGTACTCGTTGGTCATCGTCAGAGCCCGTGTGGGACAGGCCTCCACACACAATCCGCACCCGATGCACCGCAGGTAGTTGATTTGGTAGACCCCGCCGTAACGCTCACCCGGAGAGAACCTCTCGGTCTCGGTGTTGTCGGCTCCTTCGACGTAGATGGCGTCGGCCGGGCAGGCCCACGCGCAGAGCTCGCAGCCGATGCACTTCTCGAGACCGTCGGCGTACCGATTGAGCTGATGCCGACCGTGGTAGCGAACCTCGGTGGGCTTCTTCTCCTCCGGATACAGCTCCGTCTCGGCCTTCTTGAACATCGTGGCGAACGTGACCCCGAAACCCGCTATGGGACCGAGAAATTCAGGCATCGGCGTTCTCCTTCGGTGACCTGGCGGCGGGCGAGCGCACACCGGCATGCCGGCTCGGGAAATTCGAGCCCTGCGTGGGAATGGGAGGTATCGGGAATCCGCCTGCCAGAGCATCGAACTCGGCGACGGGTAGAGGAGGTGGCACGTTCCGTTCCCGGGCACGCCTGCGCACCATCAGCAGCAGCGCACCCAGCACGGCCACCGCGAAGATCATCGACACACCGAACGTGACCAGCGGTACGTCGTACCGATCGGCCCCGAGGACGCGCACCGTCGCGATCACCATCACCCAGATCAGGCAACGGGAATCAGAATCTTCCAGCCGAAGTTCATGAACTGGTCGTAGCGCAGCCTCGGCAGGGTCGAACGCAGCCAGATGAACACGAACAGGAACACCCACACCTTGAGGGTGAACCACAGCACCGGCCACCAGCCCGAATTGGCACCGCTCCACAGACTCAGCGGAATCGGAGCCCGCCAGCCGCCGAGGAACAGCGTGGTCGCGAGCGCCGACACGGTGACCATGTTGATGTACTCGGCGAGCATGAACATGGCGAAACGAAGAGACGAGTACTCGGTGTGGAAACCGCCCACCAACTCACCCTCCGCCTCGGGCAGATCGAACGGAGCGCGGTTGGTTTCGCCGACCATCGCCGTCACGTACACCAGGAACGACGGCAGCAGCAGAAACACGTACCAGGTGTTCCGTTGCGCAGCAACGATTCCGGACGTCGACATGGTGCCCGCGTACAGGAAGACCGCCGCGAACGACAGGCCCATTGCGACCTCGTAGGAAATCACCTGCGCCGTCGAACGCAAAGCACCGAGTAGCGGGTACGTCGAGCCCGACGCCCACCCTGCCAACACGATCCCGTACACCCCCACCGACGTGACCGCGAGAATGTACAGAACACCCACCGGCAGGTCGGTCATCTGCAGCGGCGTCGTCGTACCGAACACCGACACCTCGGGACCGAACGGAATCACCGCGAAGGCCATGAACGCAGGAACCACCGAAATGATCGGAGCCAGAATGTAAATCGGCTTGTCGACGCCGGTCGGAGTGATCCCCTCTTTCAGCGCCAGCTTGATGCCGTCCATCAGCGACTGCAACAGACCCCAGGGACCCACCCGGTTGGGCCCCACCCGCATCTGCATCCACGCCATGATCTTGCGTTCGGCATAGATCGCCACCAGCGGCGTGAGCACCAGGAACACGAAGACCGCCAAGGCCTTCCCGACAACCAACCACCACGGATCGGTGCCGAACATCGACAGATCGGTCGGCGCGGCCACGATCATGACTGGCCTCCCTCGGTGGATTCCGCAGAAACACGACGAATGCCTACCACCGCGCCCGACTGCACCCCCAGCGAGCGATACACCGCCGAACCGGGCGAGTTCATCGGTACCCACACCACGGAGTCGGGCAGGTCGGTGATCGTCAGCGGCAACGTGATCGAGCCCCGGTCCGTCCCGACGCTCACCAAGTCACCGGTCTCCGCCCCGATCGCCGAGGCCGTCGCCGCCGACAACCGAACCGTGGGCGCGCGACCGGTCGCGGCGAGATTGTCCTCACCGTCCTGCATCCGTCCCGCATCGAGAAGCATCCGCCACGTGGCCAGAACCGCGTCCCCGGAACCGAGGGCCGGAACGTCCACGCGGGGTGCCAACCGGGCCACCGCGGTGCGCGGGCCGTCC
>NZ_BAOX01000294.1:0-5930 GCF_000813105.1 Rhodococcus sp. BS-15
TCGAGCCATAGGACGGCCGTGATCGGCGGCGTTGCTCAAGGCGCGCAGGCCACCGTCCGCGCGGCTCTGCCGCAGAGCAGCACTTCGCGCCACCAGGGACAGATCCCACGCGTGGACGGCCGTCGCGATCGAGGTACGCGTGGATGTCATGACGCCCAGCCTAGGCACGTGCGACGGCATCCTCACGGACGGACGACATCGGGGCGCTCCGACACATCGATTCGAGGGTTGCGTTGTAGTGTCGAAGTGTGCAGCGACGAATTATGGGCATCGAGACAGAGTTCGGTGTCACATGTACTTTTCACGGACATCGACGGCTGAGTCCGGACGAAGTGGCTCGCTATCTGTTTCGCCGAGTCGTCTCGTGGGGTCGAAGCTCGAATGTGTTCCTTCGCAACGGTGCCCGCCTGTACCTCGATGTGGGCTCGCACCCCGAGTACGCCACCGCCGAGTGCGACAGTCTGTTGCAGTTGGTCACCCACGACCGCGCCGGTGAGCGAGTGCTGGAAGACCTGCTGATCGACGCCGAGCAACGCCTGGCAGAAGAAGGTATCGGGGGCGATATCTATCTGTTCAAGAACAACACCGACTCGGCGGGAAACTCCTACGGCTGCCACGAGAACTTTCTCGTGCAACGTGCCGGCGAGTTCTCCCGAATCTCGGACGTGCTGCTGCCGTTCCTGGTCACGCGTCAGTTGATCTGTGGCGCAGGCAAGGTACTCCAGACGCCGAAGGCTGCGACGTTCTGCCTCTCACAGCGCGCCGAGCACATCTGGGAAGGCGTCTCCTCGGCCACCACTCGTTCGCGACCCATCATCAACACTCGCGACGAGCCGCACGCCGACGCCGAGAAGTACCGCCGGCTGCACGTCATCGTGGGCGACTCGAACATGGCCGAGACCTCGACGATGCTCAAGGTCGGAACGGCAGCCCTCGTTCTCGAAATGATCGAGGCGGGCGTGTCCTTCCGAGATTTCGCACTGGACAATCCGATTCGCGCCATCCGCGAGGTCAGTCACGATCTCACCGGACGGCGTCCCGTTCGACTCGCCGGGGGACGACAGGCCAGCGCCCTCGATATTCAGCGCGAGTACTACGCGCGAGCCGTCGAGCATCTCAAGACGCGCGAGCCGAACACTCAGGTGGAGCAGGTCGTCGATCTGTGGGGACGAACGCTCGACGCCATCGAGACACAGGATTTCGCGAAGGTGGACACCGAGATCGACTGGGTCATCAAGCGCAAACTGTTCCAGCGGTATCAAGACCGGTACTCGATGGAGCTGTCCGATCCCAAGATCGCGCAGTTGGACCTGGCCTATCACGACATCAAACGCGGCCGAGGAGTGTTCGACCTGTTGCAGCGCAAGGGTCTGGCCAAACGAGTCACCGAGGACGAACAGATCGACGAGGCCGTCGATCTGCCGCCGCAGACCACCCGAGCCAAGCTGCGCGGAGAATTCATCACGCAGCTCAGGAGGCAGGTCGCGACTTCACGGTCGACTGGGTGCACCTCAAGCTCAACGACCAGGCTCAGCGAACCGTGCTGTGCAAGGATCCGTTCCGTTCGGTCGACGAGCGAGTGGAACGGCTGATCGCGTCGATGTAGCGCCGCACGCAGTCGGGTCGTTACCGCTGCGGCCACCGGTGAGCAACTAGGCTCGACTGTCGTGGCCACCACCAAAGTCGAACGCCTGATGAATCTGGTCATCTGTCTGCTGTCGACACGTCAGTTCCTGACCGCGGAGTGGATCCGCGAGAGCGTTGCCGGATACGACGACTCCACCAGCCACGAAGCGTTCAGCAGGATGTTCGAGCGAGACAAGAACGAACTGCGCGACCTCGGAGTCCCGTTGGAGACCGGTACCGCAACCAGATTCGGTGGCGTCGAGGGCTATCGCATCAATCGCGATGCCTACGAACTGCCCGACATCGACCTCACCAGCGAGGAATCGGCCGCCGTTGCGGTCGCCGTCAAACTGTGGGAATCGCCGGAGCTCACCTCCGCGGCACAGAGTGCGTTGCTCAAACTCCGGGCCGCCGGAATTCAGGTCGACCAGAACGAGTCCGCCGCAGCGGTCACCGCGGTTCCCGCACGCACCCGAGGCTCCGAACCCGCGCTGGGTGCCTTGCTGGCCGCGATCGACGACGGCAAGTCGGTGCGGTTCCAACACCGCCCGTCGTTGACCGAGCCGTTCACCACCAGAACCGTTCAGCCGTGGGGTGTCGTGACGTTTCGCGGCCGCTGGTATCTGGTGGGACACGACGTGGACCGCGACGACACCCGCACGTTCCGACTGTCCCGAATCGGCGACGAGGTCAAGTCGTTCGGCACCCCGCAGAGCGTCCGCAAGCCCGACGGCGTCGATCTGCAGGACATCGTCCGTCGAGTGGCGGGCACGTCCTCGGTATCGGGCACGGCCCGGGTATGGCTACAGGACGGAAGGGCGCTGGAATTGCGCAGAATGGGAACGGTGGTCGGCGTGCAGAGTCTCGGCACCCGCAGCGGCACTGTCGTCGAGGTTCCCGTGCGGTCCTGGGATTGGGTCTCGCGGTTGATCGCCGGTCACGGCGCGGATGCGGTGGTGCTCGAACCCGCGGAACTGCGCGCCGACGTGATCTCCACCCTGCAGAAGGCGGCCGACGTGGAGAACGAGCGATGAGCGCACGACTGTCGGTTCGGCTGGCCAGGTTGCTCAACATGGTGCCGTTCTTCATGGCCAATCCCGGCTTGAGTGCCGAGGAGGCCGCGCGCGAGCTGGGGGTGTCGACGGCGACCCTGATGGCCGATCTCAATCAGCTCTGGATGTGCGGTCTGCCCGGCTACGGCCCGGGTGATCTCATCGATCTCTCCTTCTCCGAGGAGAGCATCGACGTGACGTTCTCGGCCGGAATCGATCGACCGCTACGCCTGACGTCGACCGAGGCGACGGCCCTGTTGGTTGCACTGCGGTCCCTGACCTCGATGCCCGGCATGGTCGATCCGTCCGCCGCTCAGCGCGCGATCGCGAAGATCGAGACCGCAGCGGGCTCGGCGGCGGCCAACGTGCCACTCTCGTCGGATCACGACGGCGCAGGTGCGGAAGAAGGCCCGGTTTCCGCCACCGTCCGATCTGCGCTGCGTCATCGGCACGCTCTGGAGCTGACCTACTATTCCGCATCGCGGGATGTCGTCACCGAGCGGACCGTCGACCCGATCAGGACGGTCGTCGTCGACGACAACAGCTATGTCCAGGCGTGGTGCCGAAGCGCCGAGGGAGTTCGGCTGTTCCGCTTCGACCGCATCGACTCGGCAACCGAACTCGACGAACCCGCCGCGCCGCCGGAATCGGTGCAGGACGAGGACGCCTTCGAGATCTTCAACGACGATCCCTCGCTGTCTCAGGCGCGGTTGAAGGTGTCGCCTGCCTTCACCTGGATCCTGGACTACTACCCGATGACCCAGGTCGCCGCGGATGCGGACGGGTCGATCGTGGTCACGATGCGGTTCGCGACGCTGCAGTGGATGACGCGATTGACCTTGGGCTTCGGTGGCGGCGTCACGGTACTGGCACCTGAATCCTTGGTGAACTCCGTCCGCGATCGAGCCCGCTCTGCCCTGGATGCGTACGCCGAGCTAGACGCCACCAGCGCGAACGGCACCGTCGCCACATGAACACGGGGCAAACCGGCACCCGCCGCTGCCGGAGGCGGCACCCGGGGTCGGGTACGCTCGGTTCATCTGATCTGTAGGAGGTTCGCATGGGATTCACCAGTCCTTGGCACTGGGCCATCGTTGCGGTGGTCGTCATCATTCTGTTCGGTTCCAAGAAGCTGCCCGAGGCTGCTCGCGGACTCGGCCGGTCGTTGCGCATCTTCAAGAGCGAGGTGAAGGAGATGCAGAACGACGGCAAGTCCGACACCGACACTGCGACGGCGCAGCAGCCGACCGCTCCCGCTCAGCTGCCCTCTCCCGCGCCGGTCGTGCAGCCGACCAGCGAGACCCAGCACGACGCCAAGTCTGCCTGAGCGCAAGGCCGCTCAGCACGCCTTCGGTGCCAGGTGGCACCGAAGGTTCACTGCTGTCGGTGACGGCCTATCGCCGTCGTCCGACCGAAGAAGGCTGACCGTAGAACACCATGCGCATTCCGTTCGATCCGCGGCGTAGCAAGCGCCGAGTCAATCCCGACGGCACGATGTCGTTGGTCGATCACCTGTACGAGCTGCGAACCCGGCTCCTGTGGTCGTTGGTTGCCGTCGCGCTGACGACTGCCTTCGGGTTCTTCTGGTACTCGCACACCATCCTCGGCGTCGAGAGCCTCGGCGACCTCCTACGGGGGCCCTACTGCACACTCGACCCCAGCCTGCGCGCGAACCTGAGCAACGACGACCAGTGTCGACTGTTGGCGACCGGACCGTTCGATCAGTTCCTGTTGCGGTTCAAGGTCGCGTTCACCGCGGGCGTCGTCATGGCCTGCCCCATCTGGCTGTATCAGATCTGGGCCTTCATCACCCCGGGCCTGTACGCCAACGAACGGCGACACGCGGTCTCGTTCGTCTCCGGAGCGGCAGCGCTGTTCGTCGCCGGAGCCGTCCTGGCCTACTACGTGGTCGCCAAGGGCCTGCACTTCTTGCTCTCCATCGGCGACAACGTGCAGATCACCGCCCTCAGCGGCGATCAGTACTTCGGATTCCTGATCAACCTCCTCATCATCTTCGGCGTCAGCTTCGAGATTCCGTTGCTGGTCGTCGCCCTGAACTTCGTCGGCGTACTCACCTACGAGCGACTCAAGGCGTGGCGTCGAGGTCTCATCTTCGGGCTGTTCGTCTTCGCGGCCATCGCAACTCCGGGGCAGGACCCGTTCTCGATGCTGGCATTGGCCTTGGCATTGACGGTGCTCTTCGAAATGGCAGTGCAGATTGCGCGAATTCACGACAAGCGTAAGTTGCGCAAGAGAAGAGACGAATGGGGTGATGTGTCAGATGACGAAGCAACGCGCATCGACGGCGCAGGTTCGATCGAGTCACCGGATGCCGTCGCTCCGACACCGCCGTCCAACGGCTTCGGTACCGCGACCCGAGCACAGGCACAGTACGACGACACGATCTGACCTCGGTCGGACCGTCGGGTCGATCGCATGACCGAGACGGTTGTCGATACGGGGACAAGCCCCCGACCCACCCAGCTGCAACGCTTCTCGGCAGAGCTCGGCTTCCCCCTCGACCGGTTCCAGGTGGATGCGTGCACCGCCCTGGAGAACGGTCACGGTGTTCTGGTCTGTGCCCCCACCGGTGCGGGCAAGACCGTGATCGGCGAGTTCGCGGTGCACTTGGCGCTCGCCGCCGGACGTAAGTGCTTCTACACCACCCCGATCAAGGCGCTGAGCAACCAGAAGTTCGCCGAGCTGACCGCGCGGTACGGGCGTGACACGGTCGGGCTGCTGACCGGAGATTCGTCGATCAACCCCGATGCCCCCATCGTCATCATGACGACCGAAGTGCTGCGTAACATGCTCTACGCATCCTCGGACGCATTGCGGGGGCTCTCGCACGTCGTCATGGACGAGGTGCACTACCTCGCCGACCGATTCCGAGGCGCGGTGTGGGAGGAGGTCATCCTGCACCTGTCCGACGACGTTCGACTGGTCAGCCTGTCGGCAACGGTGAGCAACGCCGAGGAGTTCGGTGCCTGGATGAGCACGGTTCGCGGTGACACCTCGGTCGTGGTGGACGAGAACCGTCCGGTGCCCCTCTCGCAGCACATCATGGTGGGCCGCCGCTTGTTCGATCTGTTCGACACGCGCGCCCAGTCGGCGGACGGCAGTCAGAAGGTCGTCGTCGATCGGGAACTCGTCCGGCACGTCAAACAACGTCAGTCCCTCGACTCGATGGACCGCTGGCACGCACCGCACAGCAGGGGCCGCGGCGGTCGCGCGGGCGGCGGAGGTCGCGGA
>NZ_BAOX01000293.1:0-5938 GCF_000813105.1 Rhodococcus sp. BS-15
GAACACGGCGGCCCCACCGACCTGAACAACCTCGCCCTGGTCTGCGGAGAATGCCACCGCCTCGTCCACCACGGCGACTGGCAACTGTTCATGGGCACCGACGGACACCCTTACGCCATCCCACCCGAATCCATCGACCCCACACGACAACCCATGCCCAGCTACCACCGACGAAAACGGCGCGCAGCCTGACACCAGGTCAACCGCGCAGCTCACGCTTGAGTAGTTTTCCGCTCTGATTGCGCGGCAACTCGTCGACGAAGGTGACGGTCTTGGGCACCTTGAACGGCGCTATCCGACCCTTCACATGGTCGATCAACACCTGCGACGACAACTCACTGCCGTCCTTGAGCACGACGACGGCCGTCACCGCCTCGATCCACTTGTCGTCGGGCGTCCCGATCACCGCGACCTCGGCGACCGCCGAATGGGTGTAGATCGCATCCTCCACCTCGCGTGACGCGACGAGAATGCCACCGGTGTTGATGACGTCCTTGATCCGGTCGACCACGGTGATGAACCCCTCGGCGTCGCGTGTCACCAAGTCACCGGAATGAAACCACCCATCCGAGAACGCATCTGCCGTCGCCTCCGGCTTGTCCCAGTAGCCGTCGCACAGCTGAGGAGAACGGTAGAGAATCTCCCCGGGCTCGCCGTCCGGCACATCGTTGCCGTCGGCATCGACGACGCGGGTCTCGACGAAGAACACCGCACGTCCGCACGACGCCGGCCGCGCCTCGTGCTCCTCGGGCTGCAATACCGTTGCCAGCGGACCGATCTCGGACTGCCCGAAGCAGTTGTAGAACTCGATGTCCGGGTACCGCTCACGTAGCCGACTGAGCACGGTGACGGGCATGATCGACGAACCGTACTGCGCCTTCTTCAGCGAGGAGAGGTCGCGCGCGTCCAGGTCGGGGTGATTGGCGAGCGGAACCCACACCGTCGGTGCCAGGAACAGAGACTTGATCTTCTCCTCTTCGATCCGGCGCAGGATCTCCGGGACGTCGGGCCTACGCATCAAGCGGACCGTGGCACCCACCGACAGATACGGCAGCATGAACACGTGCATCCCCGCCGAGTGGTACATCGGCATCACGAGCAGCGGATCGTCGTCCTGGGTGAACCCGAGCGCGATGACGCACGAGACGTACTCCGCGACCAACGCACCGTGAGACATCATCGCGCCCTTGGGTTTCGACGTCGTTCCGGAGGTGTAGAGCAGCTGAGCGAGGTCGGTCGAATCGGCGGCGGGTTCGAGTTCGGAGCCGTCGCCGTCTGTGCCCAGCACATCGGGAAGGGAGATCACGTGCTCGATCGTCAGGTCTCCACGAACGGAGTCGAGGGTGGCCGTCAACGCCGGGTCCACAAGAACCACGCGGGAGCCCGACTGATCGAGCAAGTACCGCAGTTCGTCGCCCACCAGCGCGTAGTTGATCGGAACGTGCACCAATCCGGCTCGCGCACAAGCGAGGAACGCGAGGACGTACGCGTCCGAGTTGACGCCGTACGCCGCGACGCGGTCACCCTTGTTCAATCCCAGCGCGATCAGTCGTCGGGCGGCGCGGGTGACCGCGGTATCGAGTTCTCCGTAGGTGTGGCTGCGTCCCTCGAAGGTCACGGCGAGACGGTCAGGGAATTTCGCGGCCGACCGTCGCAGGACGCCGTCGACCGTGTTCACTCGTGTTCCGCTGCTCATCACCCGACGTTATAGGACGTCCAAGCATCTCGTCCCGTGTTTGGCTGCCCTTACGGTTCGTGCAGCGTCAGCGGGGCATGCGGCAAGGCATGAAGACGAAACAAGCACTCGACAGCCTCGAATCGGCGTCCTTTCTCGACGATGCCGGCAACGCGATCAACGGCGTTCTCGCGCCCGCCCTCGACGACAGCGCCGTCGGTAGCGCGCTCCGGGGACGGTGGATCGGTCACCCCGTCCACCCTGCTCTCGTCAACATCACCGTCGGCAGCTGGACGAGCGCAGTCGCCCTCGACCTGATGAATCACCAATCGAGGGCGAGCAAGCTGGTCATCTCCCTCGGGCTGGCATCCGCGCCGGCAGCTATCGCCACCGGCTGGGCTGATTGGTCGACGATGAACACCCGCCAACGACGCGTCGGGATGATCCACGCGGCGTCCAACGCGACCGGCGTCTTCCTCTTCCTCGGCTCGTACGTACGTCGCCGGAAGCACACCGATGGCATCGCCAAGGCGCTGGCTGCGGCCGGTCTGGCAACAGCGAGCGTCGGCGGTCTCATCGGAGGACACCTCGCCTACAGCTCGACCGAGCAGGAACCGGCTCCAGCAGGCAAGCACAGCATTCGCCGGTAGATCAGCAGTTGTTCGGCTCCCCGATCTTCACCGCGGACAGCAGAGCATCGCCCTCACCGATCAGCGTCCCTACGGGCGGATCCTGCGCCACGACAATCCAGTTCGAGTCGTTGACCTGCATCCGGCTCGCACCGGACGCATCGACGCTCCGGGAGTAGAAGATCCCCGCCGCCTGGATCGCGTTCTGGGCGGACTGCAGATCGAGGCACACCACCGCCGGCATGTACACGGGGACCCAAGCCTGCACGGACGGCTCTGCTCCGGCGGCGTCCTGAACGACTACCCTCGGCACCGACGACGCAGAGGACATGGTCGCACCCCCTGCGACCCTCGTGACTTCGCTCCGGTAGTCGGACTCTGTCGCACCGCCGGCGCTGCAGGCTGTCGCCAGAACCGGCAACACGAACAACGACGCAGCCAGTACGCGACCTCTACTGAACATGGGGACCTTTCGAGACGATCTCACCCGGCGGTGGCCAATGCCTATTCAATCGGCCGACCGCCCGAGTCAGTTACCTGCCATCAGCAGTAGCATTTCCGTACACCGTACGGTAGACTCCACCGGCCCCGGGCGAACCAGCGTCGGGGGCGGCGAAAGGCGACCGAAGCGCACATGACCCAGGCCCAGCCGACGACACCAGCCCAGCCATCCAGCGACGAACTGTCCACCATCCTCGTTCGCGGAGCACGCGAGAACAATCTCCGCGACGTGAACCTCGACCTGCCCAAACGCTCGCTCGTCGTGTTCGCGGGCGTCTCCGGGTCGGGGAAGTCATCACTCGTCTTCGACACCATCGCTGCCGAAGCTCAACGGCAGATCAACTCCACGTTCACCGCGTTCGCGCAGACGTTCCTCCCGTCCTACGGCCGCCCCGACGCCGATCTCATCGCCAACCTGTCAGCTGTCGTCATCGTCGACCAGAAGCGTCTGTTCGGCGGCCCGCGGTCGACGGTCGGCACCATCACCGACATCGGCGACTGGCTGCGCATGTTGTGGTCCCGCGGCATCACCCCGGCGATCGGGTTCGCGAACGCGTTCTCGTTCAACGACCCGGCCGGCATGTGCCTCGAGTGCGAGGGGCTCGGTGAGGCGAAGGTCGTCGACCTCGGCGAACTCGTGGACGAGTCGAAGTCCTTGCGCGAGGGGCCGTTCAAGCATCCGGACTTCGAGGTCGGCAAATGGCCGTATCGGGTGTTCGCCGACTCGGGCCTGTTCGATCTCGACGTCCCGATCGAGCAGTACTCCGCCCGCGAGCGCCACATCTTCTTCGACGCCAAGCCCGGCGAGGTCGAAGTGCTGAATCCCGACGCCGTCATGAAGAGCTACGAGGGGATCGTGTCCCGGTTCCGGCGCAGCTACCTGGCGAAGGACGCCGATGCCCTCAAGGGCAAAGCCAAGCTCGCGTTCGAGCGAATCGTCACGCGCGGCGTCTGCGAGTCCTGCGGCGGCTCCCGCTACAACGAGACCATCCGCGGCGCGACCCTCGAGGGTCTGTCTCTCCCCGACGCGTTCGCGATGCAGGTATCCGAACTCGCCGATCGTATCGACGGGTGGCAGATCAACGGACTGGGCACCGTCACCGCCGAAATCGTCACGCAACTACGCAGACTCGTCGATCTCGGTCTCGGCTACCTCAGCCTGGACCGGGCGACGTCGTCGCTGTCGGGCGGTGAATCCCAGCGCATCAAGATGGTCCGCCACCTCGGAGCCACCCTCAACGACATGCTCTACGTCTTCGACGAACCGACCACGGGCCTCCACCCCCGCGACGTCCACCGCCTCGACGACATGTTGCTCGCGCTGCGCGACAAGGGCAACACCGTCCTCGTCGTCGAGCACGACCCCGAGGTCATGGCCATCGCCGACCGCATCGTCGAGATCGGCCCCGGCGCGGGAAAGGCAGGCGGCACAGTCGTCTTCGAGGGAACCTACGACGAACTCCGCCGCGCCGACACCAGGACCGGTGCCGCGCTGCGCCGCGAGGGCGTCGAATTGCGGACTCCCCGTGCGCCTTCGGGATGGCTGAGCATCACCGGTGCGAGCACCCACAATCTGCGCGACGTCAGCGTCGACGTGCCGCTCGGAGTTCTGACCGCCGTCACCGGCGTCGCCGGTTCCGGCAAGTCGAGCCTCATCCACGGCCACCTCCGTGAGGTCGCGCCGGACGCCGTCATCATCGACCAGGCACCCATCCGCGGATCGCGCCGCTCCTCCCCCGCGACCTACACCGGTCTGCTCGATCCGATCCGCGCGTACTTCGCCAAGAAGACCGGCCAGCCGCCGTCGCTGTTCTCGCCCAACTCCGACGGCGCATGCCCCGACTGCCAAGGCAGTGGCGTCATCTTCACCGACCTCGGGTTCACCGACCCGGTGACGAGCACCTGCGAGACGTGCCAGGCAGGCGATTCCGCTCGGGCGCGATCCGGCACACCGTCGACGGCATCAGCATCGCCGACATCTTCGAGATGTCCGTCGAGGACGCGCAGGACTTCTTCGAGGTCAAGAAGATCCGCGACATCCTCCGCCGGTGCCGGGACGTCGGGCTCGGCTACCTCTCGCTCGGCCAGAACCTCTCGTCGCTCTCCGGCGGCGAGCGTCAACGGCTCAAGCTCGCCACCGAACTGGTCGGGTCGTCGCCGGTGCTGGTTCTCGACGAGCCGACGACCGGTCTGCACCCATCGGACGTGTCGAACCTGATCGCGTTGCTGTCCGGGATGATCGACGAGGGCAGGTCGGTGATCGTCATCGAACACAATCTCGACGTCATCGCCGCTGCCGACTGGGTCATCGACCTCGGCCCCGACGGCGGACACAACGGCGGTCTGATCACCTTCACCGGAACCGTCGACGAGTTGGTGGTCTCCGACACCCACACCGGCACGTACCTGGCACGGAGCCTGGGTCGCTGACCTCGACCCGATAGTGTTGGCGCTCCACGAGGTATCGGAAACACAGGAGTGGCAGTGCAGCGTCGATCGGCACGAATGATCTCAGCCGGGTTCGCGGTCATCGCGCTGGTCGCGACCGGATGCGGCAGCACGACCACGGACTCCCCGCCGACCGCAACCTCGGCCACGGCGTCGAGCGGGGAGTTTCCGAGGACGATCGCGTCGGGCTCGGACGGCGGGACCGTCACCATCGACGCGGTGCCTCGTTCGATCGTCTCGCTGAGCCCGACGGCAACGGAGACCCTGTATGCCGTCGGGGCAGGTGAGCAGGTGGCGGCCGTCGACGATCAGTCGGACTATCCCGCCGACGCTCCGAAGACCGGGCTGTCGGCGTTCACGCCGAGCCTCGAGGCGATCGTCGCGTACGACCCCGATCTGGTGATCACCTCCACCGACCTCGGCCTGGTGACGTCCACTCTGGCCGAGGCCGGCATTCCGACGCTGCTGGTGCCGGCCGCGACGAGCCTCGACGACGCGTACGAGCAGATCGAACAAGTGGCCGACGCGACCGGGGCACGACGCCGAAAGGCGACGCAGTGGTCGCGCAGATGCGGTCCCGGATCGACACTGCCGTGGCGAGCGTTCCGGATCGCGATCGGCCGCTGACGTACTTTCACGAACTCGACGACACGTTGTACACGGTGTCGAGCGCGAGCTTCGTCGA
>NZ_BAOX01000292.1:0-5944 GCF_000813105.1 Rhodococcus sp. BS-15
CCGGTGGACGACCCCGATCCCCGACCCTGCTCGGCGACTCGCCGCCGCGAAATCGGAGTCCGTTCGGTGCAACCACGCCAACACCGGGACCGTCACACCGGCAGCGCGGAGTTCGAGGGCCTCACCGATGGTGGTGACGCCCGAGCTCGTGCGCCCCCCGCTGCGACTGCGGCGTGTGCGACTTCGACGGCACCGTGGCTGTAGCCGTCGGCCTTGACCACCGCCATCACGGCGGCGTCCCCGGCGAACTGCTGCAGCACGCGAACGTTGTGGGCCACGGCGTCGAGGTCGACGGACGCCACCGCGCCCGAACCCGTCCGAGGATCGGTCCTCTCGTCGCCGCAGCCGATGGTCACAACATTCGATAGTGCCATCCGAGCCGCCGATACGACGGATCAGGGTGGCACATCTCGTGACACATCACGAACCGGAAGTGGGCCACGCACGACCACGGTCAGACTGTGAGAGAGCGCACGGTTCGGATGGCGTCGGGGATGGACTCGCACAGCGGACTCGCAGAAATGGGTGCCGCGAACTCTCCGTCCGACCCGTGAGCCGCACGGGCTGCGGCCAGTGCGTGGACCTTCGCTCCGCAGGCAGCCGCGGTGGACGGCGTCATTCCTGACGCGAGCAGGGCCCCGAGGATGCCGGAGAGTACGTCGCCCGAGCCTGCGGTCGATGCGGCCGATCCCCCGGCGTCGCTGACGTACGTGGTGCCGTCTGCGTCGGCGACGATCGTCGCTCGTCCCTTGAGGAGAACGGTGACGCCCCAGCGCGCAGCAAGATCTCGAACCGATCCCATCCGGTCGGGTGCAGGGTCGGCTCCCGTCAGGCGGGCGAATTCTCCGGCATGCGGGGTCAGCAGCGTATGTGCGGCGCGTCCGGCAACCCAGCGTTCGTTGTGCGCGAGAACCGTGAGCGCATCCGCGTCGACGACGACCGGCAGGTCCGTTTCGAGAACTCGGCGCACGATGTCCGCCGACTCCTCGTCGGTGCCGAAACCGGGACCGACCACCCACGCCTGCACCTGTCCCGCCGCGTCGAGGTCCGGGGCGGCCACGACCTCCGGATAGTGCGACACGACCTCTGCGCCTGCGCTTCCCACATAGCGGACCATTCCGGAGGTGGCCGCGACCGCTGCGCCCACACAGAGCAGTGCCGCACCGGGGAACGTGGAGCTGCCGGCCAGGACACCCACCACACCCTGCGAGTACTTGTCGGCCGCGGCTGTCGGGATCGGCCACACCCGTCCCACGTCGGCCGGCTCGAACGACGTCATCGCCGGAGCCGGCAGCTCCAGGCCGATGTCCACGAGTTCGATTCGGCCACAACGAGGTACGGCCAGCACGTGAACGGGCTTGCGGGCACCGAACGTCACCGTCACGTCGGCCGTCACGGCCGGCCCCGAGACGGCACCGGTCTCCACGTCGACTCCACTGGGCACGTCCACTGCCACGATCGGTGCGGTGATCTGCTCGACCACGGCAGCAGCATCGGGCCGCAGCGGACCCTTGCCGGAAATCCCCACGATGGCGTCGACCACGATGTCGGCAGGTCCGCACCGAGTCACCACGCGTCCGCCCGACGAGCGCAGGGCCTCGAGACCTTCGGCATGCACCCGCGTCGGGTCGAGCAGGAGAGCCGACACCGAGACGCCGCGTCGACGCAGATACGCCCCCGGCCCACAGACCGTCACCGCCGTTGTCGCCCGTGCCCACCAGAATCGTCACGCGACGCCCCGCGACGCCTCCTGTACGCACGGCCAGCTCGCCCGCCACGACCGTGGCCAGTCCGTACGCGGCGCGGCGCATCAGAACGCCGTTCGGCAGGGAATTCAGCAGCGGCGCTTCCGCATTCCTAATCTGCTCGGGTGTGTAGTAGCCGCGCATGCCGAGCGCTATTCGACGGTGACGGACTTGGCCAGGTTGCGCGGCTTGTCCACGTCGTAGCCGCGCGCCTGGGCGACCTCGGCCGCGAACACCTGCAGAGGAATCGTCGACAGCAGCGGTTGCAACAGCGTCGAGGCCGCCGGGATCTCGATCAAGTTGTCCGCGAAGGGGCGCACTGCCTCGTCGCCCTCTTCGGCGATGACGACCGTTCGCGCACCGCGCGCCTGGATCTCGCGAATGTTGCTCAGCATCTTCGAGTGCAACACCGCCCGACCCTTCGGCGACGGCATCACGATGATCACCGGAACGCCGTCCTCGATCAGCGCGATCGGACCGTGCTTGAGCTCGCCGGCCGCGAAGCCCTCCGCGTGCATGTACGCCAGCTCCTTGAGCTTGAGCGCGCCTTCGAGAGCAACGGGGTATCCGACGTGTCGGCCGAGGAACAGAATGGTCGTGGCCGTCGAGAGCTCGCGCGCGAGCGCCCGAACCGGTTCGACCGTCTCGAGAACCCGCTGCACCAACTCGGGCATCGCTTCGAGTTCGGCGAATTCACGCGCAACCTCGTCGGGATACTTGGTGCCGCGAGCCTGCGCCAACGCCAGCCCGACCAGGTAGTTCGCGGTCACCTGGGCGAGAAAGGCCTTGGTCGACGCGACGCCGATCTCCGGACCGGCCCGCGTGTAGAGCACAGCGTCCGCCTCGCGCGGAATCTGCGAGCCGTTGGTGTTGCACACCGCGAGAACTCGCGCCTTCTGGTCCTTGGCGTGCCGAACGGCTTCGAGTGTGTCCGCAGTCTCGCCGGACTGCGAGATGGCCACGACGAGGGTCGAACGATCGAGAACCGGGTCGCGGTAGCGGAATTCGCTGGCCAATTCCACCTCGACCGGCAGCCGGGTCCAGTGCTCGATCGCGTACTTGGCGAGCAGGCCGGAGTGGTATGCGCTACCGCAGGCCACGACGAACACCTTGTCGACGTCGCGCAATTCCTGATCGGACAGTCGCTGCTCGTCGAGCACGATTCGACCGTTGTCGAAGTGACCGAGCAATGTGTCCGCCACCGCTGCGGGCTGCTCCTGGATCTCCTTGAGCATGAAGTAGTCGTGGCCGCCCTTCTCGGCGGCTGCCAGATCCCAGTCGATTCGGAACGGACGCCCCTGCGCCTCGTTGCCCTCGAAATCGCTGATGCCGTAGCCGTCGGCGGTGATCACGACGACCTGGTCCTGGCCGAGTTCCACGGCGTCGCGGGTGTGCTCGATGAACGCAGCGACGTCGGACCCGAGGAACATCTCGCCCTCGCCGACACCGAGTACCAGGGGCGTGGAGCGACGAGCCGCGACGATCGTGTCCGCGTGATCGGAATGGGTGAACACCAGGGTGAACGCACCCTCGAGACGACGCAGAACTGCTTTCGCGCTGGCCACGAAGTCGCCCGCAGTCGGGCCTTCGGCGTAGGCACGCGAGACGAGATGGACGGCCACCTCGGTATCGGTGTCGGACAGGAACTCGATGCCGACTGCTTCCAGTTCGGCACGCAGCGGACCGAAGTTCTCGATGATTCCGTTGTGCACCACCGCAACGGTTCCTGACGCGTCCCGATGCGGGTGAGCGTTGCGGTCGGTGGGACGGCCGTGCGTCGCCCACCGGGTGTGACCCATTCCGGTGGTGCCGACGAACGTGTCGGTGCCGATGTCGTCCAGTTCGGCCTCGAGATTCGCCAGGCGACCGGCCTTGCGCTCGACTGCCGTCGCTCCCGCGCCGTCCAGAATGGCGATGCCTGCCGAGTCGTAACCCCGATATTCCATACGCCGAAGCGCCTCGACCACCACACCCAGAGCTGGGCGGTGGCCGACGTAACCCACGATTCCGCACATGGACAACCAGGGTACTCGGCAGGGCGCGCACGACCCATTCGCTCGGGTCGACGTGTCCGGTGTCCCCCTGATGCGCATCGATTCGGTAGCGTCATCTCTCGTGGCGAAACCGAAGAAGCTGGCATCTGCTCTCTCCAAGCGCGGCCCGCACAAGGTGCTCCGAGGCGACCTGGCCCTCGCCGGGCAACCCGGTGTCGTCTACACCCCCGCCGAGGGCTTCGGACTGCCCGGCGTGGCCTTCGCACACGGCTGGATGCTGCGTCCCAGCCATTACACCGACACCCTGAAGCATCTTGCGTCCTGGGGCATCGTGGTTGCGGCACCGGACACCGAGCGCGGTCTCGTACCGTCCCATCGCGGCCTCGCCACCGATCTGGGCACTGTGCTCGACATCATGACCGGCGTGCGTCTCGGCCCCGGCAACATCAGCGTGCATCCGGACAAACTCGCCACAGCAGGCCACGCGATGGGTGCAGGCACCGCAGTTCTCGCCGCGTCCCGGCGATCCGACATCAAGGCCGTCGCCGCGCTGTTCCCCGCACCGACGGCACCCTCGTCCGAGGACGCCGCCGCGGGCCTCACCGTGCCGGGACTCGTCGTCGGAGACAACTCGAACGCGGATTCGCTCACCGATAACTCACTCGCGCTCGCCCAGGCCTGGAACGGACCGTCCATCCTGCGACGAATCGACGGCTCGACGGCGGACGGATTCGTCGAGGGCCGCCGGATCCTCGGCGCACTCGGTATCAACAAGCCCGACCGCAAGACTCAGCAACGCACCCGCGCGGTCCTGACCGCCTTCCTGCTGTTCCACCTGACCGGTGACTCCGACTACGAGGAGCTGGCCGGAACAGCAGGAGAGATCGACGGCACCAGGGCGGTCGATCCGCACGCTCCGCTCGGGGAGCAGCCCAAGCCCAAAGCCACAGCGTCGATCAAGGCGCTGCTCGGACGGGGCTAGTCCCGATCGTCACCGAACGGTGTCACACCAGCCAGGTCCTCGGCCGTTCGTCGGGATCGGTCTCGACATGCGGAGTGGGTTCTCGCCGGTCCAGGTGAGCCGGCTGCAGCACCGATCCCGACACCGGCTCGACGTCGGAGTCCGCTCTGCTCACATCGAGTGAATTCCGTCCGGCTCGGTCGACTGCAGGAGCCTGGGCCCGACTCAACGCCTCGGCCGCCCGCGACATCGCGATTCGATGCTCGTCGCGTATTCGATGCAGATCCCGACGCACCCGCTGTCGGTGCTCACAGCTCCCCCGCTTCACTCAGGCCGGCACCGCTACCCGTGTCGGCGGGTTGCGCATCGGTGACCGGTCGATCCGCAACTACCGGATGCTGCACCGCTGGCGGCTCGATGTCGGGTGACTCGGGCGGGCAGTGCTCCTGTGCATTCGAATCGGCTTCGGACGGCGGCGCAGGTTCCGCCCCAGGCACAGGCTCGGTCGCAGGCACCGGCTCGGTCGCAGGAACCGGTTCGGCAGGCGGCACGGGTTCCTCCGCCGCGACGGATTCGGCCGCAGGCAACGATTCGGACGGCACCGATTCGGACGGCAACGCTGCAGCAGAAGCCGGTGCGTCCACCTCGTCGGTGCCACCGGGAACCTCGACGATCTCGGGTAGGCCGAACGGTCCGATTCCGAGCTCGAACGAGCGTGTTTCGAGTCCAGGAGTCTCGAGTTCGAGGGTCACCGCACCGTCGTGCGTCAGCGCGATGCGGGCACGATGCCCATCGAGCTCGGCCTCGAGATGACCACGCTCGTCGGTGGCCGCAGGCCACGGCTGCCCGGGCTGCGGCAGCGGTGCCGACTCGGGTCTCTGGTCGCCGCTCCCGTCCGGAGCAGCCTCCTTCGTGTTGTCGTCACCGGCCCGGTTGTCGTCTGCGGTGTCGCCGGAGCTTTCGAGATCTCGACCGTCGATCGTCTCGGTCAGCGCATCGTCGACGCGGTCGATGATGCCGGCGACCACTCGATCCACGAGCCCGTCCAGAGAATCCTCCAGCTCGTCACCGACGGGACCGTCTTCGCTGACAGATTCGGCCGGATCCACGCCGTCTGCTCCGACGGGTGCGGGGCTGCCGGGGAGTGACGCCGCCGGTCCGACCGCTGCGTTTCCGACCGCTGCAGGTCCGACCGCTGCCGAACCGAGAGCGGCCGGTGCGGCTCCGGAACCGGTGGGTGCCGA
>NZ_BAOX01000291.1:0-5958 GCF_000813105.1 Rhodococcus sp. BS-15
GTCTCGAGCAGCGCACGGGCCTGACCGAGCAGGTCGGCGGCCGGAGCGGCTCCCACGTCGGCAGGTCCGGCTGCGGCACCGAGAATGGCCGGTGCGAACGAGGCGAGTGCTTCCACTTCGGCCAGGTTGGGCATGGGCTCACCGGGGGCGGGAAGGAACTGAGCGATCAGAGCAGCGGGATCGGCCGGCGCTGCGGGCAGATCTGCCGGTGCCATCGGCACCAATGGCTGTGCGGATGCGCTGGTCGGCACGACTAGTGCGGCGGCTGCGGCTACGGCAAAGGCTGTAACTACGCGACGCGTTCCGCGGGTACGAAGCACGGTGATATTCCCCATTCTGATCATGACGCGGGCCCACGGCGACAGCCGGTGCTCGAGGGGTCACTCTATGTAGCGCAATCCCCGATGTACAGCTGTTGTCGAACGAGCCCTCCCCCGTCGCATCTATGCCAGGGCAGTCTATTGGTCACACGCTGCGAATTCTCCGCAGAGGCACACGATAACCTGTTACTGAAGTTGTCAGTGTGAAAGGTGATGCAAATGTTACTCGGGTGCATCCGCGGTTGGGACGCGTGAACCGAGCCCTATAGGCTCGACGACCGATACACCGCATCGATACCGAACGGAACCGCACGCACAGTGAACCGACTTGTTCGGCTGGCCCCCGTTCTGCTCGCGGTCTCGGTGATCAGCCGATTCGTCTGGGCCTTCGCGACGCCCAACGGAATGAACCTCGTGGACCTACACGTCTACGTCGACGGCTCCGCGGCACTGCTCGGCGGCAATCTGTACGACTACACGTATTCGGTACAGACCCCGGACTTCCCACTCCCGTTCACGTACCCGCCGTTCGCCGCGCTCGTGTTCTTCCCGCTGCACTATCTGCCGTTCACCTTGGTCGGCGTCCTGTGGCAGGCCGCGACCATGCTCGCGCTGTTCGCCGTGGTGAGGCTGACGCTGTCGATGGTGCTCGGCGACGAGCGCGCCGCCGAGCCGCGCTGGGTGCGCATCGCAATGCTGTGGACCGCGCTGGGGCTGTGGTCCGAACCCGTGCGGACGACACTGGACTACGGCCAGGTCAACGTGTTCCTGGTGCTGGTGGCGATTCTCGCGGTACGCAGCAGCAGGTGGTGGGTGGCTGGAGGGCTGGTCGGCTTCGCTGCCGGAATCAAGCTGACCCCGGCCATCACCGGTCTCTACTTCCTGGCGACTCGGCGGTGGAAGGCCGCGGCGTTCTCGGCAGTGGCCTTCGCCCTCACCGTCGCGGTCAGCTACGCGGCGCTCGGACATCAGGCGGCCACGTACTTCACCACACTGCTCGGCGATGCCGAACGCATCGGCCCCGTCGGCTCGGTCTGGAATCAGTCTCTGCGAGGAGCGCTCAGCCGGATCGCGGGAGAGGACGTCGGGCAGGGCCCGGTGTGGATCGTCGCCGCCGTCGTCGCGACAGGGCTTGCGCTCGCGGCATGGCGTGCGATCGGACGCGAAGATCATCTGGGCACGCTGGTGATCGTGCAGCTCTTCGGCCTGCTGATCTCGCCGATCTCCTGGTCGCACCACTGGATCTGGGTGATCCCGATGGTGATCTGGCTGATGCACGGGCCGCTGCGCGACGTCGCCGGGGCAAAGATTGTCGCGGGCTACTGGTTGGTGACGGTGACCGTGGGGGTGCCGTGGCTGCTCAGTTTCTTCCAGGAATCGATCTGGACCATCCCCCGTCCGGGACTCGAGGCGTGGGCCGGTGCGGTCGACGTGATCGGCTCTGCTCTGTTCCTCGGCTGGGTCGTGTATGCGGGGCGGGCCAGGAGTGGGGCCCGCGGAACGACCGTGTGAGTCAGCGTGAAGCGATCAGCGCGTCGATCCGACGCGCCAGATCCACATCCTTCTGCGTGAGTCCGCCGGCACTGTGGGTCGAGAGGGCGAACGTCAACGTCCGCCATCTGATGTCGATGTCGGGGTGATGGTCCGCCTCTTCCGCGGCGTCGGCCACCCGGTTCACCGCCTCGATCGCTGCGGGAAACGACGCCAGTTCGACGGTGCGAGTCAGGGATTTGCCGACCACGGTCCATGCGGTGAGCCGGGCGTCCTCGATGTCGCGGTCGGTCAGCAGTTCGGTCATAGAAAGATGGTGGCATGTCCGGTACCCCCACCGCTGTGGTTGTCGCAGCCGCGTTGACGCACGACGGCAGGCTGCTGCTCGCGCAACGGACCCGTCCGCCCGAGCTGGCGGGTCTCTGGGAACTGCCCGGCGGCAAGGTCGAGCCGGGAGAGTCCGAGGACGCCGCGCTGGCGCGCGAGCTGCGCGAGGAATTGGGAGTCGAGTGCTCGATCGGAGCGGCGCTCACCGGAGACGTCGATCTTGCGGGCGGCCTGGTGCTGCGCGCTTACCGAGCCGCGCTGATGTCGGGAATGCCTGCAGCGCTGGAACATTCGGCCCTGAGGTGGGTGGACGCCGCGACGCTGCCGACGATGGATCTGGTCGACGCGGATCGGCTCTGGTTGCCCGAACTTCAGCAGATTCTGCTCACTTCGCCCGGGCGGTCTTGAGGCCCTTCTTCAGGTCCTTCTTGGTTGCGCCTGCCGATTCGAGTTTCTTCATTCGCATGATGACCACGGGGCATTTGATGCACCGAACCTTCTTGCGACAGCATTTTTTCTTGGGCTTCATCCCCGAGACATCTACGGCCTTTATCTTGCCCATGAGCACCAAGACTAATGGGTGGCGCAGGTCACAGACCTGAGGGTGGCGCGGCGCACCGTCGGACTACGGGTAAACTCGATCAGTCGCGAGAACCTCGCGGTGCAGCGCGCTTCTCTAGCGACATAAGCCCGCTAGCGAACAAGAGCCCGCATTCGACTCCAGGAGAATTTTTCGCGTGAGCGCCCCAAGCAGTGCAGACAACATCGACAGCACCACCACTTTTCGCAACGTAGCCATCGTTGCACACGTCGACCATGGCAAGACCACCCTGGTCGACGCCATGCTCCGGCAGTCAGGCGCGTTCGAGGAACGTGCCGAAGCGATCGACCGCGTCATGGACTCGGGTGACCTCGAAAAAGAAAAAGGCATCACGATCCTGGCCAAGAACACGGCCGTTCACAAGCGCAATGCCGACGGCACCATCACCGTCATCAACGTGATCGACACCCCCGGCCACGCCGACTTCGGCGGAGAGGTCGAGCGCGGCCTGTCCATGGTCGACGGCGTCGTCCTTCTCGTCGACGCTTCCGAGGGCCCGCTTCCGCAGACCCGCTTCGTGCTGCGCAAGGCGCTCGCCGCCTCCCTGCCGGTGATCCTGGTCGTGAACAAGACCGACCGTCCCGACGCGCGTATCGAAGAGGTCGTCTCGGAGAGCCACGATTTGCTCCTCGACCTGGCGTCCGACCTCGACGACGAAGCGTCCGAGGCAGCCGAGCTCGCCCTCGACCTTCCTGTTCTCTACGCCTCCGGCCGTGAGGGCAAGGCGTCGCGCGTTCAGCCCGAGAACGGCAACGCGCCCGACGCCGAGAACCTCGACGAGCTGTTCGAGGTGCTGCTCAACTACGTCCCCGCGCCCAAGGGCAACGTCGACGCACCGCTGCAGGCGCACGTCACCAACCTCGACGCGTCGGCCTTCCTCGGCCGCCTCGCCCTGGTGCGTATCCACAACGGCCAGCTCTCCAAGGGCCAGACCGTGAGCTGGATGCGAGAGGTCGACGGCGAGCCCGTCGTCCAGAAGGCCAAGATCACCGAGCTGCTCAACACCATCGGCGTCGAGCGCGTCCCCGGTGAGCGCGGCGTCGCAGGCGACATCGTCGCCGTCGCGGGCTTCCCCGACATCATGATCGGTGACACCCTCGCCGATCTGGAGAACCCGGTCGCACTGCCCCGTATCACGGTCGACCAGCCGGCCATCTCGGTCACCATCGGCACCAACACGAGCCCGCTCGTCGGACGCGTCAGCGGCCACAAGCTCACCTCGCGCATGGTCAAGAGCCGCCTGGACCAGGAGCTCATCGGTAACGTCTCGCTCAAGGTCCTCGACATCGGTCGCCCCGATGCCTGGGAGGTCCAGGGTCGTGGCGAGCTGGCGCTGGCCATCCTCGTCGAGCAGATGCGTCGCGAAGGCTTCGAGCTCACCGTCGGCAAGCCGCAGGTGGTCACCCAGCAGGTCGACGGCAAGCTGCACGAGCCCTTCGAAGAGCTCATGGTCGACACACCGGAGGAGTACCTCGGTGCGGTCACTCAGCTGCTCGCCGCTCGCAAGGGCAAGATGGTGCAGATGACGAACCACGGCGCAGGCTGGGTTCGCATGGAATTCATCGTTCCTTCGCGTGGCCTGATCGGCTTCCGCACCGAGTTCCTCACGGACACGCGTGGCACCGGTATCGCCAACGCCGTCTTCCACGGTTACGCACCGTGGGCCGGTGAGATCCGCGCGCGCCACACCGGTTCGCTTGTTTCGGACCGTCACGGCACCGTCACCCCGTTCGCGATGATCCAGCTGGCCGATCGCGGCACGTTCTTCGTCGAGCCGGGCGCAGACACCTACGAGGGCATGGTCGTGGGCATCAACCCGCGTCAGGAAGACCTCGACATCAACGTCACCCGCGAGAAGAAGCTGACCAACATGCGTCAGTCCTCCGCAGACGTCATGGAGACCCTGGCCAAGCCCAAGAAGCTCGACCTGGAAATGGCCATGGAGTTCTGTGCAGGCGACGAGTGCGTCGAGGTGACCCCCGAGGTCGTCCGCGTCCGCAAGGTGCACCTCGATTCCAACGAGCGCGCCCGCGAGCGTTCGCGCAGCAAGACTCGCGACAAGGCTGCTCTGTAAGACTCACTTCGTGCGGCAGAAGCGACGTGTCACCCTCGTGGGGCGCGTCGCTTCTGTCGCAGAAGGTAGCCGACTACGAAGGAGATCCTCGTTGCGCAAGGTGCTGATGCCGACGGTTCTGGTTTCTGCCATCGCTCTGGTACTCACCGCGTGCACTGCGGATCCGCCGCCCCCGATCGAGAGTGTCGAGACTCCGGTCAGCACGACGATGGTTCCCGCCGAGACCGGTGATCCGGTCGTCGTCGCCATCGACGACGTCGGTATCGGCTTCAATCCACATCTTCTGGCGGATCAGTCGCCCGCGACGGCCGCGGTGAGTTCACTGGTTCTGCCCAGCCCGTTCCGCCCGGTCCGGAACCCCGACACCGGGGTGACCACGTGGGAGCCGGACCTGTCGTTGCTGCTCTCGGCCGAGGTGACGTCGCAATCGCCGTTCACCATCCGCTACCAGCTGCGCAACGAGGCGCAGTGGTCCGACAGCGCTCCGATCGCCGCCGAGGACTTCCGCTACCTGTGGCAGCAGATGATCACCCAGCCCGGTGTCGTCGATCCGGCGGGGTACGGGCTCATCAGCGACGTCGCGTCCTCGGGCGGTGGCAAGACGGTCGACGTGACGCTCTCGTCGCCGTATCCGGCCTGGCAGCGACTGTTCGCCGATTTGGTGCCCTCGCACCTGCTCAAGGACTCACCCGGCGGTTTCCAGGGAGGCCTGACGGACAACGTGCCGGTCTCGGGCTCCCGGTTCAACATCAAGACCGTCGACCGGGGTCGGGACGAGATTCTGCTCGAACGCAACGACCGATTCTGGGACCGACCCGCATCACCCGACCAGATCCTCATCCGCCGCGGGGGCACCTCCGCTCAGCTGGCCGATTCGCTGCGGTCCAGTGACGCGCAGATCGCCCAGGTTCGCGGGGGGTCGGCTCTGCGGGCCCAGCTCTCCGCAATTCCCGGCGTGCGAACCGACACCATCAGACAATCACGCGTGTTGTCGATGACGATCAACGGGCGAGCTGCGAACATGTCCGATTCTGCTGTGCGGCAAGGGATATTCGGGCTGCTCGATCCGAACTTGCTGGCCACGGTCGGAGCAGGCGGCGGCGCGACGGATCGCCGGGCGGCAGCGCAGCTGTCCTCGCCGTCCG
>NZ_BAOX01000290.1:0-5977 GCF_000813105.1 Rhodococcus sp. BS-15
GCGCAGCAGCGGCAGCCGGAGCGGCCGGAGCCTTCTTGGCCTCGGCTGCGGCGAGCACATCCTGCTTGCGGATGCGGCCACCGACACCGGTGCCCTTCACGGTCGAGAGGTCGACGTCGTTGTCCGACGCCAGCTTGCGCACCAGGGGAGTGACGTACGGGCTGGAATCACCCGACGGTGCCGATTCCTTGGCGGGAGCGGCCTTGGGAGCCTCGGGCTCGGGCTCGGGCTTCGGCTCGGCCTTGGGGGCTTCCTGCTTGGGAGCCTCCTTCTTCGGCTCTTCCTTCTTCGGCTCTTCGGCCTTCGGGGCCTCGGGTTCCGGGGTTGCCTCGGGCTCGGGAGCCTTCCCGGCCGGCGATCCCGATCCGATGACGGCGAGCTGGCCACCGACGGCGACCGTGTCGTCTTCCTCGGCGGAGATCTCGAGCAGGGTTCCGGCGACCGGAGACGGGATCTCGGTGTCGACCTTGTCGGTGGACACCTCGAGCAGCGGCTCGTCGACAGCAACCTCGTCACCGACGGCCTTGAGCCATCGAGTCACGGTGCCTTCGGTGACGGACTCGCCCAACTCGGGCATCGTCACCGGCGTGCCGGATCCGGACGAGTCGGACGATGCACTCGCTGCGGGTGCCTCCTCCTCGGCCTGTGGCTCGGGCTCGGCTGCGGGAGTGGGCTCCTCGGCAGCTTCCTCGGGTGCCGACTCCTCGGCGGGCGCGGCGTCCTCGGCCGGTGCATCGGACGAGGGCGCCTCGTCTGCGTCACCGATCTGGGCGAGCTCGCCACCGATCTCGACGGTGTCGTCTTCCTGAGCGACGATCTTGGTCAGAACACCGGCTGCAGGCGACGGGATCTCGGTATCGACCTTGTCCGTGGAGACTTCGAGCAATGGCTCGTCGACTTCGACGGTGTCGCCTTCTTGTTTGAGCCACCTCGTGACAGTTCCCTCGGTGACGCTCTCACCAAGAGCTGGCATCTGGACGGAGAAGGCCATGTCTGTTGACTCCTCGACAGTTGTATGCGGGTGATGTGGATCGACGACTTGTGGTCGCAGACCATTGTGCTGGCGGAACAGGGTTCATGGACGAGAGTTGGGTGATTCGGTTCGACGGAGGCACCGGTGCACAAGGCACGTATCGAGCAGGTTCCGCTCGACACAGCGCCCACGTCGACACTCCCTCTCGGCAATTCACTTACTCACTTCACGAGCCTTGGTTCACTATCAAGAGAGCTGAACCCTCTAATGTCATCCTTCCATTGTTATCGCCTCGCCGTTCCCCTAGGGCGTGCAACACGCCTGGCAAACTGGCGGGTAACAACATTCCGGCACCAGAACCGGTGATCCATCGGCCGCAAGAAAAGGATGTTCTCGTGGGATTGTTCGATCGACTCAAGCGCAGCGGCGGGGCCGCGAAACGGGCTCCGGAGGGGTCGGTTGCCCAGTACCTGGCCGATTGGACCGACGCGCGAATCGGTGTCGAGGCCTACGTCGAGCCGAAGACGACGGTCACCCCGCTGACCGTCGTGCTGATCGCGAACGACGGCGAATGGACCCGTCGGCCGCTCGATGAAAAATATGCACGAAAGATCGGACCCGACCTGAAGATCCCGGTCTACGACGTGCGCAAGACCGGCTACCCCCAGCGCATGCGTGATCACGACGCCCGCCAGAAGGTCATCAGGAAGCGCGAACAACAGCAGCGCGATCTGTGACCCAGCCCGTGCGTGCGGACGCCGATCCGCACGCACGGACGTTCGCGATCAGCCGTTCTCGGCGATGTCCTCGAGGACCGCGAACATCGTTCGTACGGGAACGCCGGTACCGCCCTTGCCGGTGTAACCGAAGGGTCCACCGGTGTTGTATGCCGGGCCCGCGACGTCGATGTGAGCCCATTCGACTCCGTCGGCGACGAATTCCTTCAAGAACAGAGCGGCAGCGAGCATTCCACCGGCCCGGCCGTTGGTGACGTTCGCCAGATCGGCCACTTTGGAATCGAGTTCGCGTCGGATCTCCTTCGGCAACGGCATCGCCCATGCGTTTTCGCCGATGGCCTGAGAGATCTCGGCGACCCGGTCGCGGAAGTCCTCGGTGCCCATGACCCCTGGCGTTCGATTGCCGAGCGCGACCACCTGAGCACCGGTCAGTGTCGCGGTGTCGATGAGGTAGTCCGGATCGTCCTCGCAGGCACGCACGATCGCGTCGGCCAACACCAACCGGCCTTCGGCGTCGGTGTTGATGACCTCGACCGTGATGCCGCCGTACTGGGTAAGTACATCGCCCGGACGCTGCGCGGTGCCCGACGGCATGTTCTCGGCCATCGGCACGGTCGCAATGACATCGAGTGGCAGATCGACTTCGCGGCCAGGATCACCGTCGCGATGACCGCAGCGGCACCGCCCATGTCGGAGGTCATGTTCTCCATGCCCGCGGCGGGTTTGATGGAGATGCCGCCGGTGTCGAACGTGATTCCCTTGCCCACCAGGGCGACCTTCTTCGCGCCACGCTTACCGCCCGAGTGCGTCAGGCGAACCAGTCGCGGCAGACGCGAAGAACCCTTGCCGACGCCGTGAATGCCGCCGTAGCCGTCCTTCTCCAGCGTCTTGTCGTCCATGATCTCGACCTTCAGGCCCGCAGCCGTACCGAGAGCCTTGGCCTGCGCCGCGAACTCCTCCGGATAGAGGTGGCTGGGCGGAGTGTTGACGAAATCGCGTGCCACAGCGACGGATTCGGCAATGGCGAGCGATCGTGCCAGCTCGTTCTTGGCTTCCTTGGAGCGGGTGTCGGGAACCAGCAGCTCGACGCGGGTCAGTGGAAGTGCGTCGGACTTCGGTGCCGACAACGTCGACTTGAACTCGGTGAACTGATACGCGCCGAGAAAGAAGCCCTCTGCGGCCGCGCCGAGATCGAGCGCCGACAACGTGGTCGCGGCAGTATCGACGCCCTTGAGTGCGCGAGCTGCGGTACCGGCCGACTGCCGGATCCGCTCGCTGTCGATGTCGGCTGCGCTGCCGAGGCCGACCGCCAGCACGCTGTCCACGGACAGCCCCGACGGTGCCGGAATGCGCACCAGCTCGTCGGCCTTTCCGGTGGCACCGACGGATTCGAGAGCGTCGAGCAGCGCCGCAGCTATGGCGTCGTCGGAAATGTCGTCGGTGATGGCGAGTTCGAGGCCGTCGTCACTGGTACTCAGCGCGACGACGAGAACGTCGACTTTCTTACCGAGCTTGCCCGCGAGGACCAGGTCGGGTCCGAGAGTGCGGGAAGGCGTCGAGGGTGAAGGCACGTGGCTGCTCCTGTAGGGGTTGACGTGTACGTACCTCGATCCTAATGACGAGTCGTCGAGGGACGCAGTCGGTCTGCCGGGCCCGCAACGGCCGCGATGTGAGCTAGCGTGACCGCCATGACCGACACCGAGCTGATCGAGGGACCACTTCACGCCGTGCACACCGAATTGGGCGCGACATTCGCACCTTTCGGCGGCTGGACCATGCCGGTGTCGTACGCCGGAGTCGTCGTCGAGCACACGGCAGTGCGAGAGGCCGTCGGCCTGTTCGATGTCGGGCATCTCGGCAAGGCGTCGGTGACAGGCCCCGGAGCCGCCGCGTTCGTGAACTCCGTGCTCACCAACGATCTGAACCGAATCGAACCGGGCAAGGCGCAGTACACCCTGTGCTGCACCGAATCCGGCGGTGTCGTAGACGACCTGATTGCGTACTACGTCTCGGACGAGAACGTCTTTCTGGTGCCGAACGCAGCCAACACGGCGGCCGTCGTCGCGGCAATGGCCGAGCAGGCACCCGAAGGGGTGTCGGTGGTGAACCAGCACCGCGAGTTCGGAGTGCTTGCCGTGCAGGGACCGAAATCGACCGAGGTCCTGCAGGAGCTCGGCTTGCCGACCGACATGGACTACATGGCATTCGAGGACGCCACCTGGAATTCGGTTGCGGTCCGCGTCTGCCGGACCGGGTACACCGGCGAACACGGCTACGAGCTCGTTCCCCCCGCGGGAGATGTGGAACCGCTCTTCCGGGCACTCATGGCTGCAGTGCGATCGCGCGGAGGGCAGGTGTGCGGGCTCGGTGCACGCGATACGTTGCGTACCGAGATGGGATACCCGTTGCACGGACACGAACTGGCACTGGACATCTCGCCACTCGAGGCTCGCTGCGGCTGGGCGATCGGGTGGAAGAAGGACGCGTTCTGGGGCAAGGAAGCCCTGTCCACCGAGAAGGCGAGCGGACCGGCGCGAGTGCTGCGCGGACTGAAGGCCCTCGACGCGGTGTGCTGCGCCCGGGCCTGGCCGTCGGGGCGTCGGGACAGCAGATCGGAACGACGACGTCCGGCACGTTCTCTCCGTCGCTCAAGATCGGAATCGCCCTCGCCCTGCTCGACGCGGAAGCCGCACCGGAGGTGGGCACGGAGGTCGAGGTCGACGTTCGTGGCCGAGCGCTGCGCTGCGAAGTGGTCGCGCCGCCGTTCGTCGCAGCGAAGACCAGGTGACCGCGCGAGAGCACAGCGGCCTTGACGATAGGATCTCCGGCATGACAGGTGTTTCCGAGTTCGCGTACGTGCAGCATCCCTCTCCCACCACTCCCGTGGAGCGCGACGCGGTGCTCGCTGCACCCGGTTTCGGAAAGCACTTCACCGATCACATGGTGTACATCGACTACACCCGTGACGGCGGATGGCACGATGCGACGATCGCGCCCTACGGGCCGATCGAGCTCGACCCCGCCGCGATGGTGCTGCACTACGGCCAGGCCATCTTCGAAGGACTCAAGATCTACCGTCAGCCGAACGGCGACCTGTCGACCTTCCGGGTGCACTCCAATGCCGAGCGCTTCCGCTTCTCGGCACGCCGTCTGGCAATGCCGGAGTTGCCGGACGAGCTGTTCATCGGATCGATCGAGAAGCTTCTCGAATTCGACCACGACTGGGTCCCCGCAGCAGGCGGCGAAGACGCGCTGTACGTGCGGCCGTACATGTTCTCCACCGAGGCCGGGCTGGGCGTGCGCCCCGCCGACTCGTACCGCTACATGCTGATCGCCTCGCCCGCGGGCGCGTACTTCCCCCGGGGCGTAAAGCCGGTGAGCGTCTGGCTGTCCACCGAGTACGTCCGGGCGGCACCGGGCGGCACCGGTGCGGCGAAGTTCGCCGGCAACTACGCCGCGTCGCTCCTCGCGCAGGCGCAGGCCAGCGACGAGGGATGCGATCAGGTGGTCTGGCTCGACGCAACCGAGCGCCGCTACGTCGAGGAAATGGGCGGCATGAACCTGTTCTTCGTCTTCGGCTCGGGCTCCGATGCCCGCCTGGTGACGCCGTCGCTGTCCGGATCACTTCTGCCCGGCATCACCCGCGACTCGCTGCTGGCCCTGGCGACCGACGCAGGCATCCCCGTCGAAGAGCGGCGGATCTCCACCGAGGAGTGGCGCAAGGGTGCCGACTCCGGCGAGATCACCGAGGTGTTCGCCTGCGGCACAGCAGCCGTCATCACACCGGTTGGCAGCGTCAAGTCCACCGAGGGAACGTTCGAGATCGCAGGCGGCGAGCCCGGCGAGATCACGCTTGCACTGCGCGACACGCTCACCGGCATTCAGCGCGGAACGTTCGCCGATACGCACGGCTGGATGACCACGCTCCGCTAGCTCCCCAGGAGCAGACCGACCGCGGCCAGCGCGGTGGTGGACTCGATCCCGGCTCCGAGCACGTCGCCGGAGAGCCCGCCGAAGCGTCGGACGCAGTGCCGGGTGGCCACCGTACCGAGCGCCAGCACGGCGATGACCACCAGCGGTCCCTGCCACGGATGGTCGGCCCGTGCGAACACCGAGATCGCCACTGCGACAAGCACCCACAGCACCGGAGCCACGTTCGACTGCGTACCTGCCACGAGCGCACCGAAACCGTTCGGCGACGACGCGTCCGTGCCCCGGCGGCAGGCGAGCACCACCGACACCCCGGCCGACGACCGGGACGACCGCG
>NZ_BAOX01000289.1:0-5990 GCF_000813105.1 Rhodococcus sp. BS-15
GCGTCGGCGAGGCGGGCTGCGTGGACGGCATCCCCGCGCGCTCGTTCCGATCGACCGCCCGGCTCGACTACGCCGCAGTGCAAGCCGATGTGGACGCGGGGACACCGCATCCGTCCATCGCCGCGCTGGCCGAATTCGGGGCCAAGCGCGCAGCTGCGGCCAGACGACGCGGAGCCGTCGACATCACCCTGCCCGAGCAGGAAGTGGTGCCCGACGGGCGAGGTTGGCGCACCGTCCTGCAACCACGCACCGCAGTGGACGGGTGGAACGCCGAAGTATCGCTGCTGACGGGAATGTGCGCCGCCAGAATCATGCTCGACGCCGGAATCGGCATCGTGCGCACCCTACCGCCTGCCTCGTCCGAATCGGTGGACACACTGAAGAAGACGGCACAAGCACTCGGAATCGACTGGCCCGCAGGCGCATCCGCCGGATCAGTGCTGGCCGGACTGCCCACCGACGAGCCGTCGACGCTGGCGATGATGACCCAGGCGACCGGTTTGCTGCGCGGTGCGGACTACCTCGCATTCGACCGCACAACGAACCCAGTGGACAGTGATACATCGGTCGAGCATTCGGGAATCGGCGCGCCGTACGCGCACGTGACGGCACCGCTGCGTCGACTGTCCGATCGCTTCGCCACCGAGGTGTGCCTGGCCGTCGTGGCCGGAGCGCGGTACCGGACTGGGCGGCGCAGGCATTGCCGGAGTTGCCCGCCACCATGCGCGGATCGGATTCCGCGGCGTCGAAAGTGGACCGCGCCTGCATCGACCTCACCGAAGCGCACGTACTGAAAGACCGAGTGGGCGAGCAGTTCTCTGCGGTCGTGCTGCGCGGTGCCGAGGGAAAGCGGGACGCCGAGGTGTTGGTGTCACAGCCGATCGTTCTCGGAAAGTGCGACGGAGAACCGCCCGCGGGGGAGTCGGTGAAGGTCCGGTTGACCCGGGCCGACACCGACTCTCGCACAGTCCGGTTCGACTACCCGGCCGTCACGGCCTGAAACGATCCGTCGCCTCGACGAGGTGATGCACGATGCCGGGCTCGGCCGCAGAATGGCCGGCGTCGTCGACGATCACCAGATCGGCACCGGGCCAGGCCTTGTGCAGCGCCCACGCGCTCGTTGCCGGGCAGATGACGTCGTAGCGGCCCTGCACGATGACGCCAGGAATGCCGTCGAGCAGGTGGGCGTCACGTAGCAGTTGATTCTCTTCGAGAAAGCAGTTGTTGCGGAAGTAGTGGTTCTCGATACCGGCGAATGCCAGGGCGAACCGTGGATCCGAGTTGTCCTGCACTGCATCCGGTTTCGGAAGTAGGTAACTCGTCGCCGCCTCCCAGGTGGACCACGCCACCGCAGCTCGGGTTGCGGCCTCGCGGTCGTCGGACATCAACTGTCGGTGGTACGCCTGAACGAGATCGCCGTCGCGCTCGTCCTCCGGAATGGGTTCGAGAAACTTCTCCCACAGATCGGGGAAGATGTGGCCTGCCCCGCCGCCGTAATACCAGTCGATCTCCGACGGCCGCACCAGGAATATCCCCCGCAGTACCAGCCCCCGCACGCGATCGCGATGCGACTGCGCGTACGCCAGCGACAGCGTCGAGCCCCAGGATCCGCCGAACACCAACCACGTGTCGATACCCAGGTGCTCCCGGAGCTTCTCCATGTCCGAGATCAAGCTGTGGGTGGTGTTGACCGACAGATCGGCTCCGTCGGCGATGTGCGGGGTCGACTGCCCGCAGCCCCGCTGATCGAACAGCACGATTCGATAGGTCTGCGGGTCGAAGTACCGGCGTTGCAACGGATTGGTGGCACCGCCCGGACCGCCGTGCACGAACACCACCGGCGCACCGTCGGGGTTGCCCGAGACTTCCCAGTAGATCTGTTGGCCGTCACCCACGTCGAGGTGTCCGGTCTCGAGGGGCGCGATCTCGGGGTAGAGGGTCCGCATCCTAGAAGCCCACCAGACCGGATGCCAGATCAGGAATATCGAGGGAGCGGATGGCCTCGTCCCGCACGTCCGAGCACGTCTCGGTCGTGATGTCGTCGACGATCGCGCGGTTCTGCACCACCTGCAGGTTGATGACACCGCTCTGGGCCGCCCAGGTCTGCACCAGGATGTTCAGCCCGCCGCGGCCCAGGGTGGGCCCCTGAACACGCCAATTGGACAGCTGCGCCTCGAGATCGGTGCACAACTGCTGCTTCTGTGCGTCGGTGATCACTGCGTCCGCGGGCGGTGCGGTGACCGTGGTGGTCGGTGCGACCGTCGTGGTGGATGACGAACCGATGTTGGTGGTGTCGGTACTGCACGCCCCCAACACGGCGAGAAGCGCAGCCGCGCTTGCTACTGCGACTACGCTTCTCGCGGCAATGGATGTCGTACCCCGTCTGAGTGTCATGCCCCAGAGTGTGCCACCCGAACGAGGCAGAGACGAGGACGATCAGTAGCTGTGTTCGGGCCCGGGGAAGACTCCCGACCGCACCTCGGACAGGTAGGTGGTCGCCGCGGTCCGCAGTGAATCGCCGACGTCGGCGAACTTCTTGACGAACTTCGCGGTCTTGCCGTTGGTGTATCCGGCCATGTCCTGCCACACCAGAACCTGCGCGTCGCATTCGTTGCCCGCACCGATACCGACCGTCGGAATGGTGAGCTTGCGGGTGACCTGGCCGGCGATGTCGGCGGGAACCATCTCCATGACGACGGCGAACGCGCCGGCTTCCTGGACTGCGATGGCGTCGGCCACAAGCTGCTCGGACGCGTCTCCGCGCCCCTGGACGCGGAAGCCACCCAACGTGTTGACGCTCTGCGGGGTGAAGCCGACGTGGGCCATCACCGGGATGCCCGCGGCAGTGATCGCGGCGATCTGAGCGGCCACGCGCTCACCGCCTTCGAGCTTGACTGCGCCCGCGAGCCCTTCCTTCATGAACCGAACTGCGGTTTCGAGGGCCTGCTGCGGCGAGGCCTCGTAGGTGCCGAAGGGCAGATCTGCGACGACGAGGCGTGCGGTGCGCCGCGGACCACTCCGCGGACCAGCGGGAGGAGCTCGTCGACGGTGATCGGCACGGTGGTGTCGTAGCCGTAGACGACGTTCGCTGCCGAATCACCGACGAGGAGAACAGGTACGCCGGCTTCCTCGAAGATGCGGGCGCTGGAGTAGTCGTAGGCGGTGAGCATTCCCCAGCGTTCACCGTCGGCCTTCATCTGCAGAAGATGGTGGGTGCGGGTCTTGCGGGTCAAGGCGGTGGAGGGCGCTTCCTGAGCAGCCCCGCCGTACACAGCAGTTTCGGACATCTTTGTCCCTTTCTGGTCCTCGAGGCCCGCTCGGCGGTCCCCGGGATGGGGTGTGATGACGTGGTCGAGTCTGCCACTGCGCGCGACCTGCCGGAGCGCTACCGGCAGTGCAATTCGTCACACCTCGTCGACTGCGGTGTAGTCCCGCCAGCCGTTGGTGATCGGCATGCGGCGGTCGCGTCCGAACGCACGAGAGGTGACCTTGGTGCCGATCGGATACTGACGCCGCTTGTACTCCGACGCGTCGACCTTGCGCAGAATGTCCGCCACCACCGCCGCGTCGAACCCGGCCGCCACGATGTCCGCGAAGCCTTGATCGTGGTCGACGTAGCGGAACACGATGGCGTCCAGTTCGTCGTAGTCGGGCAAGGAGTCGGTGTCCAGCTGGCCCGGCCGGAGCTCGGCGGACGGCGGTTTGTCGATGCTCGACTCGGGGATCGGTGGGATGTCCCCGCGGTCGGCAGCGGACTTGTTTCGCCACCGCGCCAGATCCCACACGAGCGACTTCGGCACGTCCTTGATCGGTGCGAAGCCGCCGACGGCATCTCCGTAGATCGTCGAATAGCCTACGGCCAGTTCGGATTTGTTTCCGGTGGCCAACACCAGGTGGCCGAAGCTGTTCGACAGTGCCATCAACAGCATGCCTCGGCAGCGGGCCTGAATGTTCTCCTCGGCGAGCCCGCTCAGGTGCAGCTGGTCTACGTAGCAGGCAACCATGTCGCAATCGGCTCGACGCGGAAATGAATACCGGTGCGCGACGCGAAATCCTCTGCATCGGTGCGGGAGTGATCCGAGGAGTACGTCGAGGGCATCGACACTCCGTGTACCGCATCGCTACCGAGAGCATCGACGGCGATGGCGGCGACCACCGCCGAATCGATACCGCCGGACAATCCGAGGGCCACCGATCGAAAACCGTTCTTGTGCACGTAGTCTCGTAAACCGGTCACCAGTGCACCCCACACCTGTTCCTCGGTGCCCACGATCTCTGCGAGGAACGGCTCGGCTCGCTGCCAGCCGGTGACCGCCACGTCGGGGAGCGTCACCCGATCGATGGTCCAGCCCGGTACGTCGGCGGCATCCGGATGCGGCGCCGTCGGGGCATCGACGTCGACGATCAGGAGATGCTCGACGAATTGGGGGGAGCGGCCCCAGAGGGAACCGTCCGGCCCGACGACGAAACTCGCCCCGTCGAACACCAGCTCGTCCTGGCCGCCCACGACGTTGACATAGGCGATCGGAGCGCCGATCTCGGTGGCCCGGCGCAGGGCGATGGAGCGCCGCACCTCGTCCTTGCCCTGCTCGAAGGGGCTGGCATTGAGGCAGAGCAACATGTCCACCCCGGCCGCGGCATAGGCGGGCACGGACCCGCCCGGTTGCCAGATGTCCTCGCAGACAACGACACCGAGCCGCAGGCCGTTCACCGTCGTGATGCTCAGGCCGGATCCCGGAGCGAAGTAGCGGGCCTCGTCGAACACCCGGTAGGTGGGAAGGGAGTGCTTGTCGTATCGCGTCGTCACCCGTCCGTCGGCGATCACTGCGGCGCTGTTCCGCGAGCCCTCGGCGTCGCGATCGAGATAACCGACCACCACGATGCGATCGCCGCACCCGGCACTGTCCAAGGCTGTCGCCAACTCGGTCAGGGCGCGAGCGGATGCGGCGGCGAACGACGGTCGCAGAGCCAGATCCTCGACGGGGTACCCCGTCAGCGCCATCTCGGGGAACACCACCACATTGGCGCCGTCGTGGGCTGCGCGGACCGTCCACTCGACGATCGCCGCGGAATTCGCGGCGAGATCGCCGACGACGGAATTGATCTGGGCGAGGGCGAGTCGAAGTGCCTGCACTGCGTCCACGCTAGTGCTCGGACGACGTCCCCGCCCGGCAGCGGGAGCGAAGCGCTCGAAAGACCTGGCACGATCGAGCCATGAGAACGCGCACCAGGAGCACGGCCGTGGCACTGTCCACGGTCGCCGTGTTGGGCGTCGGCTGCTCCACCTCCGAGCCGACAGCCACTCCCGAGAACTCCGCTGCGCCCGACAGTTCCTCGTCGGCATCCGCCGTCGGCCCGATCCCTTCAGGGCTCGAGACGTTCTACACCCAGACGCTGGAGTGGGAGTCCTGCGACCGGTACAACACCGACGGCAGCGAGCTGGGAAGCGCCGTCGAGTGCGCGATGGTGACCGTGCCGTTGGACTACGCCGATCCGACCGGCACGACGATCGAGGTCGCCATCTCGCGGACGAAGGCGACGGGCGAGAAGATCGGATCGATACTGATGAACCCGGGCGGGCCCGGCTCGTCGGGGCTCTACCTCGCCGGGCAGGCCGCAGGTACCGCCGTCGCCGATCGCTTCGATCGAATCGGCTTCGACCCACGCGGGATCGGAGCATCCGAGCCGGAAGTGCGGTGCCTGACGTCCGAGGAGATCGACGAGGAGCGTCGCGAACCCGATGTGGACGTCAGCCCCGAAGGCATCGCGGCGACCGAGGCCGAACATCGGGACTACGCCGCGCAGTGCGTCGAGCGGACCGGGGCGGACGTGCTCGAGCACGTCGGCACCCGGGAAGTGGTGCGAGACATGGACGTCATCCGCGCGGTTCTCGGCGACGAGAAGCTGACGTACATCGCTACTCCTACGGCACCCGGATCGGGACCGCGTACGCCGAGGAATTCCCGTCCAACGTTCGCGCGATGGTGCTC
>NZ_BAOX01000288.1:0-5994 GCF_000813105.1 Rhodococcus sp. BS-15
TGGTGGACGCCCCGGTCAGCGCGGCGCAGCAGCAGGTGCATTCGGTCGTCCCGGCGGAGCAGTTCGTCGTGGACGCAAGTCGAAGCGGGCGAAACGCGCCGAGTACGAGAGCATGCAGGCTCCCGCAGTCGGCGGCGTCAGGCTGCCCCGCGGCAACGGTGAGACCATCCGTCTCGCCCGCGGTGCGTCGCTGTCGGACTTCGCGGACAAGATCGACGCGAACCCGGCCGCACTCGTGCAGGCCCTGTTCAACCTCGGCGAGATGGTCACCGCGACGCAGTCCGTCAACGACGAGACGCTGGAGCTTCTCGGCGGCGAGATGAACTACGTCGTTCAGGTCGTCAGTCCCGAGGACGAAGACCGCGAACTGCTCGACTCGTTCGACCTCACCTACGGCGAGGATGCCGGCGGCGAGGACGATCTGGAACAGCGTCCCCCGGTGGTCACCGTCATGGGCCACGTCGATCACGGTAAGACGCGACTGCTCGACTCGATTCGCAACACCACGGTGCGCGAAGGCGAGGCAGGCGGAATCACGCAGCACATCGGTGCGTACCAGGTGCTGACCGAGCTCGAAGGCAACGAACGTCTCGTGACGTTCATCGATACCCCCGGTCACGAGGCCTTCACGGCCATGCGTGCCCGTGGTGCGAAGGCCACCGACCTCGCGATCCTGGTTGTCGCAGCCGACGACGGCGTCATGCCGCAGACGGTGGAGGCCATCAACCACGCCCAGGCGGCCGACGTGCCGATCGTGGTCGCGGTGAACAAGATCGACAAGGAAGGCGCGAACCCGGACAAGATCCGGCAGCAGCTGACCGAATACGGACTGGTCGCCGAGGAGTACGGCGGCGAGACGATGTTCGTCGACATCTCCGCCAAGCAGGGCACCAACATCGATGCCCTCCTCGAAGCGGTGCTGCTGACGGCCGACGCGTCGCTCGATCTGCGCGCCAACCCGGACATGGACGCCCAGGGTGTCGCCATCGAGGCGCACCTCGACCGTGGTCGTGGCCCGGTCGCGACCGTGCTCATCGCTCGCGGAACGTTGCGTGTCGGTGACTCGATCGTCGCCGGTGACGCGTACGGACGCGTTCGTCGGATGGTCGACGAGCACGGCGACGACGTCACCGAAGCGATGCCGTCTCGTCCCGTGCAGGTCATCGGCTTCACGTCGGTGCCCGGTGCAGGCGACAACCTGTTGGTCGTCGACGAGGATCGGATCGCACGTCAGATCGCCGACCGTCGAAATGCGCGCAAGCGCAATGCGCTGGCAGCCAAGAGCCGCAAGCGCATCAGCCTCGACGATCTCGACGCAGCTCTGAAGGAGACTTCGCAGCTCAACTTGATCCTCAAGGGTGACAACTCGGGAACCGTCGAGGCTCTCGAAGAGGCGCTGCTCGGAATTCAGATCGACGACGAGGTCGAACTGCGCGTCATCGACCGCGGTGTCGGTGGCGTCACGGAGACCAACGTCAACCTGGCGTCGGCATCCAACGCGATCATCATCGGCTTCAACGTTCGAGCGGAGGGCAAAGCCACCGAGCTGGCCAACCGCGAAGGCGTCGACATCCGGTACTACTCGGTGATCTACCAGGCCATCGACGAGATCGAGAAGGCCCTCAAGGGCATGCTCAAGCCGGTGTACGAAGAGGTTGCCCTCGGGCAGGCCGAGATCCGCGCGCTGTTCCGTTCCTCCAAGGTCGGAAACATCGCCGGTTGCCTCGTCACCTCCGGTACGATCCGTCGCAACGCCAAGGCGCGACTCATCCGAGACAGTGCCGTTGTCGCGGAAACCGTCACGATCTCCTCGCTCCGCCGCGAGAAGGACGACGCGACGGAGGTCCGTGAGGGCTACGAGTGTGGTTTGACGGTGACGTACTCCGACATCAAGGTGGGTGATGTCATCGAGGCGTACGAACTCCGTGAAAAGCCGCGCGACTAGAACAGATGCGGAGCCGTTCGGCTCCGCATCCGGTCGCGTCGGCTCGGTGGTGAAGCCAGGGGAGTGACACTGCGCTCCGACTTTCGAGCCGGTGGTGGTACGACAGATGTACCGCCACCGGCTTTGTCGTCGAAGCTGATCGAAGGACGTCAGCGTGTATCTGGGTGCTCTGGAGTTGGACGTGTTGTTGGGGGATGTGCGTTCGCTCGCCGAGAAACGGTCGATGGTGGAACCGGTCCTCGGTGATCTGCAACGGTTGGGAGTCTCGGCTGCCGAAACCGGTGAGCGAGAACGTATTCGGCGATCCCTGCTGGGGGTTGCCGCGGCCGGTACCGATGTCGACCTACTGCACGACAAACTGGACGAGTGCGAACGGCATGTCGCCGAACGCCACGATCTGGAACTGTTGGCAGTACGCCGGAGAATCTTCGGACCCGAGGATTGATCCGGGAAGTCTGCCGAGCACTGCTCGGCAGACGTGAAGTGCACAACCGTCGGTACGTCGCAACAGAATCGACGTTCGGCCATGAAAGAGGAGTGTGATTGTCGTGGTGGATCAGGCCAGGCTCGTAAGTTGTCCAAGCGAATCGCCGCCATCGTTGCAACGGCGATCGATCACGAGATCAAGGATCCACGGCTGGCATTCGTGACCATCACCGACACCAAGGTGACCGCCGACCTGCACGACGCCACGGTGTACTACACCGTGATGGGTGAAGATCTCGATACTCCGCCCGATCTGCAGGCGGCCGCTGCAGGACTCGAGAAGGCCAAGGGTGTACTGCGCTCGAAGGTCGGAGCCGGAACGGGTGTGCGGTACACGCCGACATTGACGTTCGTGACCGACACGGTGCCCGACACCGCGCGCCACATGGAAGATCTTCTCGAACGCGCCCGTGTGGCCGACGAGGAACTGGCCCGCGCCCGTGCGAACGCCAAGCCCGCCGGGGACCCGGACCCGTACAAAGCTCCGCGCGAAGTCGCAGACACAGATGGTCATTCCGCAGGCTCCACTCCTGGATTGGATGGTCGTTCCGCAGGCTCCACTCCTGCAGACGTCGAGCCCGCCGAAGCCGACTGACATGTCCGATGGTTCGGGGTCGGTGTCGGAGACCGACGAGGATCTGGCCCAGGCGATCGAGATGCTCGAACGTGCATCGTCGGTGACCGTGCTGTGTCACGTTCAGCCCGATGCCGACACGATCGGCAGTGGGCTCGCACTCGGTTCCGTTCTCGAACGTCGCGGCGCGACCGTCCAGGTGGCGTTCGCTGCACCGGCGTCCCTGCCCGAGTCGATGGACGAGTTGCCCGGTAGGCACCTTCTGGTCGACGCCGACCAGGTCACCGAGACCGTCGATCTGGTGGTCACGGTCGACGCCGGAAGTCGGGGTCGGCTGGGTTCGCTGGGTGACCGACTCGATACGGCGTCGGCCAGCCTCGTCATCGATCACCACCGCAGCAACACTCGGTTCGGAACGCTGAACGTGGTGCATGCATCCGCCGAATCCACCACCGCCGTGATCGCGCGACTGCTCGATCAGTGGGGCGTCGAGATCGATGCGGATCTGGCTCACCTGCTGTTCGCGGGCTTGGTCACCGACACCGGTTCGTTCCGCTGGGTTCGCCCGGGTTCTCATCTGCTGGCCGAGAGACTGTTGGCCACGGGGATCGACGGCGCGCACATCGCCCGCAAGCTACTCGACACCCACCCGTTCGACTGGCTTCCGATGCTCGGGTCCGTGCTCGGTTCGGCATCCTTGATTCCCGACGCAGCAGGTGGACGAGGGCTCGTGTATGCCGTGATTCGAAGCGAGGATTCGGCCGGACTGCGGTCCGAGGAAATCGAGAGCGTGATCGACATCGTGCGCACCACCTCCGAAGCCGAGGTGGCCGCAGTGCTCAAGCAACAGGACTTCGGCTCGGTCTGGGTGGTCTCCCTGCGCTCGAAGACCGAGGTCGACGTCTCTGCGGTGGCGTGCGAACTCGGCGGCGGCGGGCACCGCAACGCGGCCGGCTACACCGCGACCGGTGACCTGCCCGACGTGATCGATGCGCTGCGCGGAGCTCTTTCGACGTCGTGAGCTCCACTCCGGTCACCGCTCGAAAGATTCTCGGCCTGTCGCTGCCCTCCCTCGGCGTCCTTGCCGCCGAACCCCTCTACCTGTTGTTCGACGCCGCCGTGATCGGCAGGCTCGGTGCGTTGGCCCTCGCAGGCCTGGCTATCGGCGGGCTCGTGCTGGCCCAGGTCAGCACCCAACTGACCTTCCTGTCCTACGGCACGACCGCGCGAGCGGCTCGCATGCACGGTGCCGGTCGCGAACGCGATGCCGTCGGCGAGGGTGTGCAGGCAACCTGGCTGGCCTTCGCGATCGGTATCGCCATCGTCGCGGTGATGCAGCTCGCGGCCGAGCCCGTGGTGTCGGTGCTCACCGGCGGTGGCGACATCGCCGCGGAGGCGCTCGCGTGGCTGCGGGTGGCCTTGCTGGGTGTGCCGTTCATCCTGGTATCTCTGGCCGGAAACGGATGGATGCGCGGAGTCCAGAACACGGTGACCCCGCTGCGTTTCGTCGTGTTCGGCTTCGGTGTGTCGGCAGTTCTGTGCCCACTTCTCGTTCATGGGTTGCTCGGATTCCCGCGTCTGGAGCTGGTGGGATCGGCCGTGGCCAACGTGATCGGGCAGGGCGTCGCCGGTGCGCTGTTCGTCGTCGCGGTGGTGCGGGCGAGCACCGAATTGCGCCCGCGCTGGTCGGTGATGCGCGCGCAACTGGTGCTGGGGCGCGACCTGATCGTGCGCAGTCTGGCGTTCCAGGCCTGCTTTCTGTCTGCCGCTGCGGTCGCGTCGAGGTTCGGAGCGGCCTCTGTCGCCGCCAATCAGGTGGTTCTGCACATGTGGAACCTGGTGTCGTTGATGCTCGATTCGTTGGCAATCGCCGCTCAGACTCTGGTGGGTGCCGCCCTTGGTGCAAGCAGGACCGAAGACGCGCGCGCACTGGCGTGGCGATTGACGGCATGGTCGACGGTGTTCGCGGTCGTCCTCGCCGGCGTGTTCGCTGTCGGGCGCTCCTTCGTCCCGGAGTTGTTCACCACCGACGCGTCGGTCATCGACGAGATGCATGCGATCTGGTGGATCTTCGTCGCGATCATTCCCATTGCCGGGGTGGTGTTCGCGTTGGACGGAGTGCTGCTCGGCAGTGGTGACGCTGCTTTTCTGCGGAATGCGACCATGGCGTGCGCCGTCGTGGGCTTTCTGCCGTTCATCTGGTCGGCCCTGGTGTTCGACTGGGGGTTGGTCGGGATCTGGACAGGGCTCGGCGTTTTCGTCGGACTGCGGATGCTCGCGGTCGCGGGCCGGGTGCTGTCCGGTAAGTGGCTGGTGATCGGCAGCGACCGCCAACTACGCCACTGAGTGGTCTCGGTCAGGGCTGCGACGGCAATGCCGGGTGTAGTGCCACCTCACGGCTCTTGACGACGAAGAACACGCTGCGCCCGGGCTCGAGGCCGAGATCCGATACCGCAGCAGGGGTGATGTCGGCGGCCATGCCGGGAGACCCGTCGGGTTGCGGACGTGACCGAACACGAATCCCGGAGCCCTGCACCTCCATCTCCTCGATCACCACCTCGAACACGTTTCGGGGGCTGGCGTGCGGTGCAGTCGGGTGTACCGACACGGCGGCGGGGGAGAACACCGCTACCAGTGGAGTTCCGGTGGCGTGCCGCCCGGAGCCGTGGACCGTCCCTCCCCATGTTGTGATCAGGGACGTCGAGTCGTCGGCATCGACAGCCCGTCCCGAGATCAGGTTCACCCCGGCGATGCGGGCACCGAATTCGCTGCGAGGGGCGGTCAGTACCTCGGTGACCGATCCTCGCTCGACGACGCGCCCACCGTCGACGACCGCGACGGAATCGGCGAGCGCGACGACGTCGAGCAGATCGTGGGTGACGATCAGTGCCGTGCGGGCGCTCTCGCGTAGTACCGTGCGCAGCACTCGTCGGATGGCCGGTGCCGTTTCGACGTCCAATGCCGCGAGTGGTTCGTCGAGCAGCAGCAG
>NZ_BAOX01000287.1:0-6051 GCF_000813105.1 Rhodococcus sp. BS-15
ACCGGCGACGAGCCGATGACCGGCCCGCAGAAGAGCTACCTGAGCACTCTTGCGCAGGAAGCGGGCGAGGAAGTTCCCGAGGGTCTCAACAAGGCGCAGGCGTCGGAAATGATCGACAAGCTGCAGGGCGAAACCGGCCGCGGCTGACACGCCCAGAGGTCCACTCGATGTGACATCGACCCCCGAAAAGTCCACCGAATGTCACATTGAGTGCCCTCGCGGTAGCGGTGTCCGCGAGGACATCCGACCAGGTAGACCGTTATGTCTCGAGTGCATGTAACAAAGGATCACGCGGACTTTTGTACCCGTGTATCCGCGGCTATTGTGAGCGAACCCACAGCTTTAGCGTGCGCGCATATCGGTGGGTACGTTGAGTGACGGATGTTGTTTGTGTTGCGCCCCGTGAGGGTGCGCCGGGGGAGGATGGGCAATCTGATGCACCGTCGAGTGTTGGCAGTAGCGGGAGCTGCTCTGGCAGTGTCGCTGCTGGGGTCGGGTCTCGCCGGGGCGCAGCCGCTCCCTGATACCGGCAGTTCCGATGGCGCCGGTGCGGCTCCTGGCATCGCAGCTCAGTCCCAGCCATTGCCCTCGGCGCGCATCGATCGGGTGGACATGCTGACCGACCGCCGCGCTGCCGTGTGGGTGGAGTCGCCGGCCATGGGCCGCGCCATCCAGGTCCAGGTTCTTCTTCCGGCCGCGCAGGCGGTGTCTCGTCCGACGCTGTACATGCTCGACGGTGTGAGCGCGGGCAAAGAATCCGATTACAAGGAAAGCACCTGGACGCAGAAGACCGACATCGTCGACTTCTTCGCCGACAAGCAGGTCAACGTCGTGCTCCCGGTCGGTGGATCGAGCAGCTACTACACGGACTGGAACGTGCCGGACCCGGTGCTGGGCGTCAACAAGTGGGAGACGTTCCTGACGTCGGAGTTGCCGCCGCTGATCGATGCGCGCTTCTCCGGTAACGGCACCAACGCGATCTCGGGTGTCTCGATGGGTGCCCAGGCCGCGATGGACCTGATGACACGTCACCCCAGCCTCTACACCGGCGTCGCCGGCCTCAGTGGTTGCTATGACAATTCGCAGACCAACTTCAAAGACGCGGTGCGTGCCACCGTCGCCACCAACGGCGGCAACGCAACCAACATGTGGGGCGAGAACACCGATCCCAAGTGGGTCGAGCACGATCCTTCGCGTAATGCCGAGGCGCTCCGCGGCAAAGACGTTTACCTGTCCGTCGGCACCGGCCTACCCGGTCCGTACGAGCTCGGCCCCGGTGGCAGCGGAGTCGAGAGCGCCCTGATGGGCGGACCGCTCGAGGCAGCCGCGCTGTACTGCACAACGGTGTTCGATACTCGGCTTCGGTCGCTGGACATCCCCGCGACAGTGGTCTACCGCCCGTACGGCATCCATCAGTGGCCGTACTGGCAGGACGACCTGCGTGAATCCTGGCCGACGCTCGAGCGCGCGCTAGGCCTGTAGAGCGAACTTCAGAAACGCGTCGTTCTCGTGCGGGTCGCCGATGGTGACCCGCACTCCGTCGTTTCCGTAGGCGCGCAGCAGGACGCCCTGTTCGGCTGCAGCAGCAGCGAACTCACCCGAGCGTTCGGCCAGCGGCAGCCAGACGAAGTTGGACTGCGATGCGCCGACGTCGTAGCCGCCCGCAACGAGCGCGTCGCGCACACGATCCCGTTCCGCGATGAGGGCATCGGTGCGGGCCAGCAGCTCTGCCGACGCCTCGAGCGACGCCACCGCAGCCTGCTGGGCAACGGTGCTGACTGCGAAGGCGATCCGCACCTTCGACAGTGCCGTGATCACCTCGGGATCGGCCACCGCGTAGCCCACCCGCAAGCCGGCGAGTCCGTAGGCCTTCGAGAACGTCCGCAGCACGATCACATTGCGTCGTCCGCGTGCCAGCTCCACTCCGTCGGTGTGGTTGCCTGCGTCGGGGCGGGTGTACTCGAAGTAGGCCTCGTCGAGGACCACGAGAATGTTCGACGGCACCGCATCGAGAAACGCCTCGAGCTTGTCGCGCTGGACGACGGTTCCGGTCGGGTTGTTCGGGTTGCAGACGAAGATCAGCCGGGTGCGGTCGGTGATGGCGGCGAGCATCGCGTCGAGATCGTGCACGTGGTCGGCGGTCAACGGAACCAGCACAGGTGTTGCGCCGGCGACGCTGGTGACGATGGGGTACGCCTCGAACGAGCGCCACGCGAACAGCACTTCGTCGCCGGGACCGCAGGTGATCTGTACGACCTCCTGGCACAGCGAAACCGAACCACTGCCGACGGCCACGTTCTCCGCGGCGACTCCGAGCTTCTTCGCCAGTGACTCGACGAGCGCGGTCGCTCGATTGTCGGGGTAGCGGTTGACGCCACCGACGGCCTCAGCGATCGCGTCGCGCACGCTCGGCAGCGGCCCCTGCGTCGTTTCGTTGCTCGCCAGTTTGATCGCGCCCGGAAAGGTGCGTCCGGGAACGTAGGCGGGGATGGCGTCGAGGTCGGGGCGGATGCGCGCGGTCACGGCTGCCATTATGCGCCCAGGTTCGGGGTTGACTTCTGCGCGTCCGTGATATTGCAGTGCACGACCGGACCGATCGTCCTATCTTCGATAAGTATGTCGGGAATATTGAGCGACGTCGCAGTTCTTCGTTCCGCCTCCGCGCCCACAGTCGGTGCGGACGACGTGGTGGACACGACCGCGCACGAATCACCCCCGCGCGAGAAAGTGCCGTTGACGGCCGTCGAACCCGATGGTCCACCTCGCGGTGGAATCGTCGTGCTGCACGAGGCACGTGAAGTGCCCGAGTCTCTGCTCGACCTGCTGCGCGCACTCGCGCTCGAAGGCTGGCTCGCCGTCGCGCCGAACCTGTTCCACCGAGGCCACGGCGACGACAAGGAAGTGTTCGGCGACGACCTCTTCGCGGACTTCGATGCCACCTCCGACTGGCTCGTCCAGCGTGGTGTCTATCCCGATTGTGTCGGGGTGATCGGGTTCGACGACGCAGGCACAGCAGCGTTGATCGTGGCCACCAGCCGTCCGGTCGGGGCGGCGGTCAGTGTTGCTGCCGCCGGCATCGTCGAACCGCTCAATTCCGACGCTGTCGCGTTGGTCGAGGCCGCACCCAAGCTGCAGGCCCCCTGGCTCGGTCTCTACGGCGAGGACGACCCGCACACGCCACCGGAACACATCGAAGCCCTTCGCGACGCCGCCACGCGCGCCTCAGTGGCCACGAACGTCGTCAGCTATTCGGGGCTGAAGCATCGAGCCGACCATCCCCGCGAACAACCCGGCAGTTCCGATCACAGCGACCCCGCAGCGGCCGCACTCGTCGACGCGCAGACCCGGATCTTCGACTGGTTCGACAGCTTCATGCGCTGAAGAGCAACAAGCATCTTTTACGCGAACGACGCGCGAACCAGAGGCGTCGACCAGCCGTTTTGCCTTCTGGCCTCCGCTGTGGGTAATCTCTTTCCTCGGCGGTCCGAGAGGGCCGGCAGCCTAGGAGGCGTGCCAGAGCGGCCGAATGGGAGTCACTGCTAATGACTTGTCCTTTCACCGGGACCGGAGGTTCAAATCCTCTCGCCTCCGCCACGAACGGTAGATCGTTACCGTTCAGCTAGACCAGTTGGATAACTGAACATGCGCCCGTAGCTCAACGGATAGAGCACTTGACTACGGATCAAGAGGTTAGGGGTTCGAATCCCTTCGGGCGCACAGAAGAAGGAGCCCCGAACTGCAGCGATGCGGTTCGGGGCTTCTTCGATTTCGAGGTGATGTGCGGTGAGCTCAACACTTACTCAACACAGTGCTCGGATTTCGGCGCGAAAGTGATGAGTTCACGGTGTCGAACCGGACAGCCTCAGTCCCGACATTGGAACGGCGTGGGCAGAACCAATGTCAATGGCGGAGAACTGCCCTTCCTGTTTTCCTGTCGCCAAGGCGCTCGCCGGCAGCTCGAGGCACTATCAACGTCGCCGATCCGAGTGTCGACGATCTCGGTCGTCCGCTCCGACGACGCACCCGAGTACCTCGACGACGAGGATCTCAGTCGCGTTGTCGCGCATCTGGATTTGATCGGTCTGCTGGTAACGGAGAGCCGCACCATCGTCGTCGATGGGCAGGACAAGACGGTGTTCGGGCTGGGCGACCCGCAGGTCATGCACGCCTATCTGCCGCTGATCCTCACCGGCGGCCGAGTCAACCAAATTCTGATGCTCGATCCGGACCCTCTGGGCCATGCGTCACATGAGGGCGCAGAGTGTCAGATCGGGGTCGTGTGCGGATGGCGGCTGATGGCGTCAACGACGGGATTGTCGCCTTCCGGATCGGGTAAGACGTCGACGTCACACGGTGTCGGTTCGTCACCGGGAACTGCTGTCAATACGGTCATGTCACCCGGACCCTCACCGGTGAACTGGCTGGTGTTCGCCACACATGCCATCGTGCCGCTGGCCAAGTTCGGGCCGTCATCGTTTCGTGACCATGAGGCGCGTCACTCCATGTGATGCGCCAAAACGCCTGGTCGTACTTGCCCGAAGATGTTTCTGTTACGCCCGGTACGGGTGGCGCCGGTCTGATTCGGGTGTCGAAGGACTGTCGGGGATGTGTGGGGTGTTGTACCGTCCCGGGCAGATCTTCAGTTATTTTTCAGCAACCATTGTGGTCGGTCGAATCACCGACACGCGTACGGAGAGACTCGCTCATGGAAACGATGGCAAGCGCTACCACTGGTTCGACGGTGCGGGGACGTGGCGTATCGAGGGCCGTGGCTGGTTGTGCGGTGGTGTCGGCAGCAGTGATGGTGGGTTCTGCTGCGTTCGCGGGCACCGCGTCGGCGACGCCGACGCCGTTGGCCGACAAGTTCGCGAGCACGGTCACCGATGACGGCTGGACCCTCGATCTCACTGCCAGCAACCTGTCGGTCAACCCGGTTCCGAACGTGGCGACGACGGCGTTCACGCGGGAGGGGTTCGTCTCGGCGAAGGTCACCGGCACCATCACCGGTGCCGGTGAGACGGCGGTGAAGACCGGATACATCGAACAGGGCCTGCAGATCGGGTGCCAGATCGATGTCTCCTCCGGACTCGGTGTGGGGCTCGGGTTCTCGTTCGGTCCATCGGTGGGTGTGTCCATCTCCGGAGGGGTCCCTGCGCGAATATCGGTGTCAACGCCTCGGTGAACCCGAGCATTCAGGCCACCATCGCTCCGGGAACGATCACCACTATTCCGCTCGGCATCAAGGATCTCGAATCATCGAAGGCCTCGATCACGGCGGAGAACGTGCATGTGAAGGTCGATGCGTGCATGGGTCCGGTCACGGTCCGCTCCTATGCACAGTTCGCGGTGTCGACGTCGACCTCGGACAACAGTGTGTTCGTGTATTCCGACCCCACCTGGCTCTGACACGCAATTTCGATTCAGCCGACAACGGGTCTCCAGCCACGTGGAGCGATTTCGATTGTCGGCCAATGCTTTTCACGCTCATCCTTACCTGAGGAGCATCATGTCTTTCGCTCGTACGAAGAGAATCGCAGCCACTACCACCGCAGTCTCGCTTGCTGCCGCCGGGGTTCTGCTCGCCAACGCCCCGGCCGCTGCAGCTGTTCCCGTGACGATCGAAGGGCCGGTTCCGGCGTACTACGCGCGCCGGTGGTGCAGGTTCCCCTCACTCACGCCCTGACCGTCGCGGCCCGTGACAGTGGTATCCCGGCCGCCCTGGCCAACGCAGATATCACGATTCCGGTGCAGGGGTGGGAGTGGGTGATCGACTCCTCGGCCGACGTCCTGGCAGTCGAGACCGCTCGGGCTGCGCAGTACCCCAACGGTTGCGCTTCCTACCAGTTCTACCTTCCGCCGAGCGGGGGGTGGGCAGCCTCGGCCACCGGGTACACCCACTGCCCCTGGTAGAGAACACCTTCTTCCTGTCCAGATGCATCTGCTCCCGCTATCCCCCCAGCTGGTTGCGGGTATCTCGAGTCCCGCGTTTCTGTTTGGTAGAGAAAGGCATTCACTTTCGATGACCACTTCACCGGTCGACCCGATGACCCC
>NZ_BAOX01000286.1:0-6079 GCF_000813105.1 Rhodococcus sp. BS-15
TCCGCACGCCGCGGCGTCGCAGTCTCGATGCCGCAGGCAGGCGGCGGGGCCGGTGGAACCGTCGACGCTGCTGCTCTCGGTGAGTTCACCGAACACATCACCGGCCGCGACGGCGTCCTTGCCTCCGCTGCCCGGCTGGTGCTCGAGCAGCTCGGACTTGCGGATGCGCCCAACGCACTGCTGGCCGACGATCCCGACGCCGCTCTGGTGGAGCTGGTCTCGGCAGAGTTGGGATCCGACTGGCCTCGCCTCGTCGCCCCGGCGTTCGACGCCAAACGCGCCGTCCTGATCGACGACCGGTGGGCCACCGCCCGTGAGGACCTGGCCCGGTTGTGGCTCGGTACCGCAGGCGACATCTCCGTCGAGTCCTTCGCCGGCGCAGGCAATGCCGTTGCTTCGCAAGCACAGTGGTGGAAGGCCAAGGCCGACTACGAGAACAAGACTGTGCTGGCCGAGACCTTCGGACGCATCGCGGACATCGCGGTCGCATCCGAGGACAAGGGCCAGTGGGCCGACGAGGTCGCAGTGGTCACCGGCGGCAGCAAGGGCTCCATCGCAGCCGCGGTGACGGCCAAGCTGCTGGCTGGGGGAGCTACGGTCTTCGTCACCACCTCCAGGCTCGACGACGAGCGACTCGGCTTCTACCGCAGCCTCTACCGCGACAACGCACGCAGCGGAGCGTCGCTCTGGGTGGTTCCGGCGAACATCGCGTCGTACACCGACGTCGATGCGCTCATCGAGTGGATCGGCAGCGACTTCATCGACACTGCCGGTGGAGCTAAGACTCTGGTCAAGGCCGGCGTCACACCGACGATGCTGTTCCCGTTCGCCGCACCTCGGGTCATGGGCGAGATGTCCGACGCCGGAGCTCGCGCCGAGATGGAGATGCGCGTGCTGCTCTGGTCGGTCGAGCGCCTGATCGGCGGACTGTCCAAGGTCGGCTACGACAACGACATCGACACGCACCTGCACGTGGTGCTGCCGGGATCGCCCAACCGCGGAATGTTCGGTGGCGACGGCGCTTACGGCGAGTCCAAGGCTGCACTCGATGCGGTTGTCGCCAAGTGGGGTTCGGAGAAGAACTGGGCCGAGCGGGTGTCCATCGCCCACGCTCACATCGGTTGGGTCCGCGGAACCGGCCTGATGGGCGGCAACGACCCCATCGTCGAGGCCGTCGAAGCCGAGGGTGTGCGCACCTGGTCGACCGACGAGATGGCAACCGAGTTGCTGCAGCTGTGCACGCCTGCCGCTCGCCGTCAGGCCGCTCAGGAGCCGATCGTCGCCGATCTCACCGGCGGCCTGGCCAGCACCAAGCTCAACCTCGTCGAACTCGCTCGGGACGCGGCTGCGGCCGCCGCCGAGAAGACCGAAGAGGCATCCGGCGATTCGGTGATCGCGGCACTGCCCGCTCCGCCGCGTCTGTCGACGTCGACCACCACTCCGGCGTGGCCGACACTCGATGTCGACCCGAAGGATCTGGTCGTCATCGTCGGTGCAGGTGAGCTCGGACCGTACGGTTCGGCGCGTACCCGCTTCGAGATGGAGGTCGACGAGCAGCTCTCTGCCGCAGGCGTACTCGAACTCGCATGGAACACCGGCCTCATCGCCTGGGAGAACGATCCTAAGCCGGGTTGGTACGACATCGAGTCCGGCGACCTGGTGCCCGAGAAGGACATCGCCGACAAATACCACGACATCGTGGTCGAGAAGTGCGGTATCCGCACCTACGGCGACGACGGCGCGATGGTCGGCAACACCGCTCCGCTGATGACCTCGGTCTTCCTCGACAACGACCTGACATTCGTGGTCGGAACCGAGATCGATGCCCGGTCCTTCGCAGCAGCGGATCCCGAGCACACGCTGATCACGCCGGTCCCAGAATCGAGCGACTGGCAGGTCACTCGCAAGGCGGGCACCGAGATTCGCGTTCCGCGCAAGATGAAGCTCACCCGCACAGTCGGTGGGCAGATTCCGACCGGATTCGATCCCACCAAGTGGGGCATCTCGCCCGACATGGCCAGCTCGGTCGACCGTGTCGCACTGTGGAACATCGTCACCACGGTCGACGCGTTCATCTCCTCGGGCTTCAACCCGTCGGAACTGATGCGCTGGGTGCACCCCACGCTGGTGGCCAACACGCAGGGCACCGGCATGGGCGGCATGGAGTCCATGCGCTCGCTGTACATCGACACTCTGCTCGGTGACGCGCGTGCGAACGACATCCTGCAGGAGGCTCTGCCGAACGTCGTTGCCGCGCATGTGGTCCAGTCGTACATCGGTAGCTACGGCGCGATGGTTCACCCCGTCGCCGCCTGCGCCACCGCGGCCGTCTCCGTCGAGGAAGGCGTCGACAAGATCAAGCTGGGCAAGGCGCAGCTCGTGGTCGCCGGCGGCTTCGACGACCTGAGCAACGAAGGCATCATCGGCTTCGGTGACATGTCGGCCACCGCGGACTCGGCAGCGATGACCGCCAAGGGCATCAGCGATCGACGGTTCTCTCGGGCGAACGACCGCAGGCGCGGTGGATTCGTCGAATCTCACGGCGGCGGAACGATTCTGCTCGCTCGCGGAGACCTGGCGCTCGAGATGGGCCTGCCGGTCCTCGGAGTGGTGGCCTACGCACAGTCGTACGGCGACGGAGTGCACACGTCCATCCCGGCTCCGGGACTCGGCGCGCTCAGTGCCGGTCGCGGCGGCAAGGATTCGGCGCTCGCGCTCTCGCTCAACGCACTGGGCGTGAGTGCAGACGATGTGGCCGTGATCTCCAAGCACGACACCTCCACTGCAGCCAACGACCCTAACGAGGCGGAACTGCACACCCGTCTCGCCAAGGCCATTGGCCGTTCGGACGGCGCTCCGCTGTTCGTCGTCTCGCAGAAGAGCCTCACCGGGCACTCGAAGGTGGAGCGGCTGCCTGGCAGCTGATCGGCCTGTGCCAGGTGCTGGCCAACGGCGTCATCCCGCCGAACCGCAGCCTCGACTGCGTCGACGACAAGATGACCGCGTTCGAGCATCTGGTGTGGGCTCGGGAGCCGCTGCGCTTCGGTGACTCGGTGCCGCTCAAGGCAGGTCTGCTCACCTCCCTCGGATTCGGCCACGTGTCCGGACTCATTGCGCTGGTGCACCCGCAGGCATTCGTCGAGGCCGTTCCGGCGGACCGCCGTGCCGAATACATCGCGAAGGCGAACGAGCGGCGCATCGCCGGTCAGCGCAGGCTGATCTCCGCGATGGTGGGAGGAGACTCCCTTTACGAGCGGCCCGACGATCGACGGCTCGGACATGACGGGACGCCGGCCAAGGCGTCACGCGAACTGGAGGCACACGTGTTGCTCAACGAGTCCGCTCGCCTCGGCGAGGACGATGTCTACTCCTCCGGTCTGCCGGGTGCCATCTGATGGCGATCCTGGGAGTGGGTTTCGACCTGGTGACGGTGTCCGATTTCGCCGAGCAGATGGAGAAGGTCGGCACGACGATGATCCGCGACAGCTTCACCGCGGGCGAGCGCCGTCATGCCGCAACGAAGAGTTCCGACCCGACCCGCCATTACGCAGCACGGTGGGCCGCCAAGGAAGCAGTGCTGAAGGCATGGGCGACATCGCGATTCGCTCGGCCGCCGCAGATCGGTGACAACCCGTATCCGTTGATCGAGGTCGTCAACGATGCGTGGGGCCGGCCGTCCATCAAATTGCACGGGATGGCGCAGGAGTTCCTGCCGACGGTGAAGATTCACCTGTCGCTCACGCACGACGGCGACATCGCCGCCGCGGTGGCAATTCTGGAGGAGTGACTCCGCGCTGAACGACGAAAGGCCCCGTCCGATCCCCAAGATCGGGCGGGCCTTCTTTCGTGTGGTCTCGGGAGACTCAGGCGTCGCTGTCGATGGCCGAGCCGCCGGAGCGCCTGCTCTCCTTCTCGGCGACGAGCAGATACGCCATCATGATGCGTTTGAGCTCGGCGACGGCGTCCTCGTGGCTCTGGCCGTCCTGCACGGAGAAGTTGAGCATCGAGTAGACGATGTGCACCAACACCTGAGCCATGAGGTTGCGGCGATGCCGAGGCGTGCGCGGAGTGAGAGGTCCGAGCATGCGCGAGACCTGCTCGGCGAACTCCCGCTCGTGGATCACCCCGGTTGCGCGCGTCGACGGTGTCGATTGCATGGCGAGCCACACTTCACGGCGCGACGGATCGGTCATCCACATTCCGGCCATGTGGTCGACGAAGTTGTTGAGGAACCGCACCCAGTCCAGGGACGGGACTTCGCCGTCGAACTCGGCGAGTTCCTGTTGCACTCCCACCAGGTCCTGGCGGTTGAGTTCGCAGACGATGACGTACTTGTTGGCGAAGAACTGATACAGCGTGCCGATCGGAAGTTCGGCGCGCGACGCGACTTCCTCGCAGGTGAACGACTCGAAACCCACGTCACTGAGCAGCTCGCGTGAGGCCTGCAGCAGCGCGTCGAACTTGCGCTGGCTGCGTTCCTGGGTGGGACGCCGTCGCGGCATGAGCTCCTGCGTCTGTGCCGTCGACTCGAGCGCGGCGTCGAGACGGCGCGAGGACTGGGCACGAGCAGAGGATTCCACCCGGTCAGGCTATCGGGCGCGGGTGCTCGTTATCCACAACGGTCCGGTACGTCACTCCCGCAGGCTGCGCTTATGGGTCGAACACGCGGGTTCCAGCCGAAGGTTTCGAAGAAACCTGGGGTCGACGACAATTGCTGGTTCCTCATACTGTGACAAACTCCAAGACCGATCTGGACCAATTTAACCGTCAACGGGTATGGTTTAGGTAACAGAATCAAATTCCGTGCAGGGTGATCGTCATTCGGAACCGCTGAATGACGTTCATGGTCGGGAGCCTCCACCCTGAGCACAGGGAGACTGCCATGGCAACTATTGGTATAGCGATCGAATCCGGCTCGATGCAGACAGTGCTGTTCGAGCCGACCGCAGGCGAGGTACTCGCCGATCGGACGACCCCGCTCGACCCCGACGCCGCCTCGGTTCTCACCACGGCGATCGAGACGATGCGCGTCGAGGCGGCGACGCTCGACGCACACGTGGACGCAGTGGGCGTGGTGTATCGAACCGAGGACGAGCGCGCCGAGTTCGCAGCCGCCCTGGGCGACGAACCCGCGGTGCTGTCGTCCGCGTCCGAGGCATTCCTCGGCTGGCTCGCGACGTCGAAGGAATTCGCCGACGCGAACACCGTCCTTCTGTACTACATGGGCGACACGGGCGTCTCCATCTCTCTCGCCGACGCAGCCCACGCCTCCATCACCCCGGCCAAGACCGCTGCGCTGGAATTGATGTCGCCCGAGCGCATCGGCAGCACCATCCACTGGCGTGGGAAGTGGTGGATCAGTCCGGAAAGAAGCCAGAGTTCGTGGCCCTCTTCGGCGATTCTTCGAGCAATCGAGACCTGGTGGACATCCTGTCTCTCGGGCTCGGCGTTCCCGTCGTGCGCGTGGGTGACGCGGATCAGGTCGCAGCCCGAGGAGCTGCGCTGCTGGCATACCAGGACGAGCCGGCTGTGGTTGCCACTGCGCAGGCGGCGACCGATGACTCGGAGCCGGTCGCGGCCGCCGACACCGAGGTCGTGGCAGCCGACGAGTCCGACCAGTCCGACGCCGACATTGCCGACTCCGAGCCCGAGGAGACCGTCGAGGTAGCGAAGGATACGGATCTCGACACGGTGGTAGTGCCGCTTCCGGTGCCTGCAGCGCCCTCGGTTGTCGGCACGAAGCCGGCCCGGTCGGGAGGCTCCGGGCGCAAGCTGGTGTTCGCCGCAGTGCTGCTGGCCGGAGTGCTCTCCGCAGGTGTCGCGGTCGCTGCGACGTTGCCGGGTGATTCCGAGTCGACTGCCGAGCAGAGCGTCGATCGGCGCGATTCCGGTGCGGATCTGGTGGGGGCAACCCGGCAGGCGGATCCGACGACGTCCGACCCGGTTGCGGCCGTGGTTCCGCCTGCGCCGGCGATTGCGCCGCCGCCCCGAGACGATTCCCCCGGCGGTGGACCCATCGACGGTTGTCGAGCCTGCACCGACACTCGGCCTTGGGTGACGCAGGATCCGCCGCGTCAGA
>NZ_BAOX01000285.1:0-6112 GCF_000813105.1 Rhodococcus sp. BS-15
CTCGATCTCACCGACGCCGACGCACGCCTCCTGGTCGAGATCCAACTGCGCATATGAGCGGCTCCGCCGCACGTGCACGAACACTCGTAGCAGGCTACGAGGTTCTATGCACGTGCGGCACCGGTGCTCGCTCGGATCACCAGGCTCGGCTCGATGCTCGAACGTCTGGTGCTTCGGTTTCCGGTGTCGATCTGGTCGAGCAGAATTTCGACGCTTCGTACGCCGACGTCGGTGAATTCCTGGCGGATGGTGGTCAGCGGCGGCGAGAAGAATTCCGCGTCGGGAACATCGTCGAAGCCGACCACGCTGACGTCCTCCGGTACTCGCTTGCCGTGGACCTCCAGTGCGCGTAGCACCCCGAGTGCCATGGAGTCGTTGCCCGCGAACACTGCGGTGACGTCGGCGTTCCCGGCCAGTTCGCTGCCGGCCCGGAATCCCGATTTCGCGGTCCAGTCGCCGCTGAGAGTTGCCGGTGGTTCTATGCCGGCATCCTCGTGGGCCATCCGCCATCCGGTGACGCGGTCGGCAGCCTCGTACCACCCCAGCGGGCCGGCAACGTGCCACACGGCGCGGTGTCCGAGCGAGAGCAGGTGCGCGGTTGCGGCCCTGGCTCCGGCGATCTGGTCCACCGAGACGACGGCCAGATCACCGGCAGGCGAACCCTCGACGGCGACGAGCGGTAGCTCCCCGGCCAGATCGGCGATGTCGCCGCCGTCGGTTCGCAGTGGCGCGATGACGACGACGCCGTCGACACCCTGCTTCTGCAACCGGCGCACACAGGTGATGATGGCCGACTCGTCGAACGAGGTGGGGACGCCGACCACCACGGAGTAGCCGGCGTGGCGGGCGGCGTATTCGACGCTGTAGAGCGTCGACACCGGACCGTAGAGAGCGTTTCCGGTTCCCACGATTCCGATGGTCTTGCTGCGGCCGGTGACCAGAGCGCGAGCAGCAGTGTTCGGCCGGTAGCCGAGTTCCGAGATCGCTTGATCCACCTTGGTTCTCGTCGCTTCGGTCACGTTGGGATGACCGTTGATGACGCGGGAGACGGTCTGATGGGACACGCCCGCGAGCCGGGCGACATCGGTCATGGCGGGTCCGCGAGTCGGTGTCATCTTTTCCGAGCCTCCCTTCGTGGTCGAAGACAATCACAGCATGCCCGGGCCTGCGGTGCCCGCGACTGCGACGTTTACGTGGGTGTGTGGTTCACGTGGGTGTGGTCACCGCCGAACCGGTCGTGGTGGGCGCGGGCTTACCGGGCTCGGTACCGGAGAACATCTCGGCAGGCACGGGCACCCCCAGATAGCTGCTCGGCGGCGTGGCTTTGTCGCCCTTGCTGCCCTTTCCGCTCGCTGCTTGGCGCTTGGTCCAGATGTCGAACGCCACCGCGGCGAGGAGTACCAGGCCTTTGACCAGCTGAACGCGTTCGCTGGGCGAACCGATGAGCGACATTCCGCTGTTGATCACGGCAATGATGAGTCCGCCGGTGAGGGCCCCGACGATGCGGCCGACGCCGCCCTGCACTGCCGCGCCGCCGATGAAGGCTGCGGCAATGGCGTCGAGCTCGAAGCCGTTGCCCGCGGTGGGTCCGGCCTGATTGAGGCGGCCGGCGAAGATGATTCCGGCGAGTGCGGACAGCACGCCCATGTTCACGAAGATCCAGAAGGTGACCGGCTTGACCTTGATGCCGGACAGCGACGCAGCGTGAATGTTTCCACCGATGGCATACACGTGCCGACCGAACACCGTCCGACCTGCCACCGTGGAATAACCCATCACCAGTACGGCCAGGAGAATGAGCACGTACGGCAGGTTCTTGAAGCGCGCCAGCTGGACGGCGATGGCGAGAACCAGACCGCCGGCCAAAACCATCTTGAGCAGGAACAGCGGCATCGCGTCGACGGCCTGACCGAACTTCTGCCGTCCCGTTCGAGAACGCCACTGGCCGAACACGATTGCGGCCACTGCGAGGATCGCGACGAGCAGGGTGAAGATGTCCGCACCGCCGAGCGGCCCGAGACCCACATTTCCCAGGAAGCCGGGGAGGAAGCCGTTCGCGAGCGTTCGTACGGGTCCGGGGAACGGTCCGATGCCCTGGTTGCCGAGCACGATGAGGGTGACTGCGCGGAAGATGAGCATGCCTGCCAGGGTCACGATGAACGCCGGAATGCCGAAGTACGCAACCCAATAGCCCTGCCAGGCTCCGATCAGACCGCCGATGATCAGCGTGATGAGCACTGCGAGCGGCCACGGCACGTTCTGCTGGACCATCAGCACACCGGAGATCGCTCCGGTCGCCGCGACGACCGATCCGACGGACAGGTCGATGTGGCCCGCGATGATGATCACGACCATGCCGATGGCCAGGATGAGGATGTACGAGTTCTGCACCACCATGTTGCTGATGTTCTGCGGCACCAGGAGTTGGCCGCCGGTGAGAACGGTGAACAGCAGGATGATCAACGCGAACGCGATGAAAATCCCGCTCTGGCGGAGGTTTCGCGTGAGCAGCCCCCGGACGGTGATGAGCTGATTCATCGAAGTACTCCTGTTCCACGGGTCATGAGATGCATGAGGGATTCCTGTGTCGCGTCCTCGCGAGTCACCTCATCGGTGATCCGGCCTGCGGACAGCGCGTAGATCCGGTCGCACAGCCCGAGCAGTTCCGGTAGCTCGGAGGAGATCACCAGAACTGCCTTGCCCGCGTCGGCGAGACCGTTGATGATCGAATAGATTTCGAACTTCGCGCCGACGTCGATTCCTCGCGTCGGTTCGTCGAGGATGAGCACATCGGGATCACTGAAGATCCACTTGCTCAGCACGACTTTCTGCTGATTGCCGCCGGAGAGCTTGCCGACCACGGCGGAGACGTTCGGTGCCTTGATGTTCATGCTCTTCCGAAAGCCCTCGGCGACCTTGTACTCCTGGTTGTCGTCGACGAAACCACCGGTCACCAGTTTGTCGAGCGCCGCAGTGGAGATGTTGCGCTTGATGTCGTCGATCAGGTTGAGGCCGTACCGCTTTCGGTCCTCGGTGGCATACGCGATTCCGTGATGAATGGCGTCGCTGACGGATTTGACGTGAATTTCCTTGCCGTACTTGTACAGTCGCCCCGAGATGTCGATGCCGTAACTGCGTCCGAAGACACTCATGGCCAACTCGGTGCGTCCGGCACCCATCAACCCGGCCAGGCCGACGATCTCACCACGGCGCAGCGTCAGATTCGCCCCGTCGACGACGGTTCGGCCGTGCTGGGTGGGGCTGTGCACGGTCCAGTCCTCGATGCGCAGAACTTCCTCTCCCACAGTGGATTCGTGGGGAGGGAACCGGTGCTCGAGATCGCGGCCGACCATCAGCGAGATGATGCGATCCTCGGTGACCTCCGGGTTGCGCATGTCCAACGTCTCGATGGTTCTGCCGTCGCGAATGATCGTCGTCCGGTCTGCGATGGCGGCGATCTCGTTGAGCTTGTGCGAGATGATCACGCATGTGATTCCCTCGTCTCGCAGACCGCGTAGCAGGTCGAGGAGGTGAGAAGAATCCGAATCGTTCAGTGCCGCAGTCGGTTCGTCGAGGATGAGCAGCGTCACGTCTTTCGACAGTGCCTTCGCGATCTCGACGAGTTGCTGCTTGCCGACGCGAGATCGCCCACCACGGAGACGGGGTTCTCCCGCAGCCCTACCCGGTTCAGTAGGGCTGCGGCCTCGGAGTTGGTGCGGTTCCAGTCGATGAACCCGCGCCTGGACCGCTCGTTGCCGAGAAAGATGTTCTCGGCGATGGACAGATGCGGACTCAGCGCGAGTTCCTGGTGAATGATGACGATGCCCTCGGCTTCGCTGCTCCTGATGTCGGAGAACGCGCACGGCCGACCGTCGAACACGATCTCGCCGTCGAAGGTTCCGTGTGGATACACACCCGACAGCACCTTCATGAGGGTCGATTTTCCCGCGCCGTTCTCACCGCAGATCGCGTGGATCTCGCCGCGCTCCACGGCGAGCGTGACGTCCTGGAGCGCCTTCACTCCCGGAAACGTCTTGGTGATGCCGTGCATCTGGAGAATCCGGCTCGTCATCGCAGAACTCACTTCAATTGATCGTCGGTGTAGTAGCCGCCTTCGACCAGCAGCTGCTCGTAGTTGCCCTTGTTGACGATCTCGGGCTGCAGCAGGTACGCGGGAACGACCTTGTCGCCGTTGTCGTAGTCCGTCGTGTTGTTCGTCTCCGGCGTCTGGCCGTCGAGCATGGACTGAGCCATCTGAATCGTGACCTCGGCCAGCTGGCGGGTGTCCTTGTAGATCGTGGAGTACTGCTCGTCGGCGATGATCGACTTCACCGACGGCACCTCGGCGTCCTGGCCGGTGACGATGGGGTACGGCTGACCGGCCGTACCGTAGCCGTTGCTCTTGAGCGCGGAGAGGATTCCGATCGACAGGCCGTCGTACGGAGAGAGCACGCCCTGCACCTGCTGGCCCGAGGAGTACGTCTTGGTGAGCAGATCCTCCATGCGCTTCTGTGCGGTTGCCGGATCCCAGCGAAGTGTCGCGGCCGTCTCGAAGTCGGATTCGCCGCTGCCGATCTTCAGGGTTCCGGCGTCCAGGTACGGCTGCAGAGTCTCCATCGCGCCGTCGAAGAAGAACGTGGCGTTGTTGTCGTCCGGCGATCCGGCGAAGACCTCGATGTTCAGCGGGCCCGCGGGGGCGTCGGCCTTGTCCGAGCCGTCCTCGTTCTTCAGCCCGAGGCCGACGAGCAAGGATGTGGCCTGGTCGACGCCGACCTTGTAGTTGTCGAACGTCGCGTAGTAGTCGACGTTGGGGGAGTTGCGGATGAGGCGGTCGTACGCGATGACGCCGATGCCGTTGTCCTTGGCTTCCTGCAACTGCGTGGTGATGGCCGTGCCGTCCACCGACGCCACGATGAGAAGCTTTGCGCCCTGGGTGATCTGGTTCTCGATCTGGTTGACCTGAGTGGGGATGTCGTTCTCGGCGTACTGCAGATCGACCTTGTAACCCTGGCCCTCGAGCGCGCTCTCGAGGTTGTCTCCGTCGGCGATCCATCGAGCCGAGGACTTCGTCGGCATCGTCACGCCGATCAGTGCGCCTGCCGTGCTCCCTCCGTCGGCCGGCTCGACGTCTGCGGTCTTGGTGCTCGATCCGCATGCGGTGACCGTGATGGCCAGTGCCACCGCGGCCGCGGCCATGGGTAGATGTCGAAACTTCATCGTTTCTCCCTGCTCGGTGAAATCAGATCTCGAAAGTCGTGGGTCGAGGCTTCATATGTGCCTCACATCACATCAAGACAAAAGTGTGAGCGATAACATCAGCAATGTCAAAGACTATTTTCCACAACCCCGCCGACCAGTGTGAGCGCTAACAACCAAGCCTGCTCGGCAGACCTGAGAAGAAGAATTCTCAGGGGTCTGCCGGAGACGTCAGTGCAACTCGTTAACCGACTGCTTGCCGCTCTTGAGCCAGCGACTCGGGAGTCGTCCGACCAACTCGCCCAGCGGGTGAACTGCAGCCGAGAGGATCTCCACGGAATCCTGCAGGATGTCGATCGAGATGCTCATCCGCTCGATGTTCGGGGCCACCGATGTCAGCGTTTCCGAGAGCTTGACCAACTGATCGAGCGGACCGTCCTTGGCCGTCAAACGCTCGACGGCACCGTCCTCGGCGAGAAGCGTTTCGAGGATGCCCTCCTCGGCGATGGCCCGCTCGATCAGGCCGTCCTGACGCGTGAGCACCTCGAGCGGGCCGTCCTTTGCCGTCAGTCGTTCGAGCGGTCCGTTGGTGGCGGTGATGCGGTCCAGTAGGCCGCCCTCCGCGAGGAGTCGTTCGAGCGGTCCGTCCTCGGCGAGCAACCGGTCCAGGGGGCCGCCGGGAGCAAGAATGCGTTCGACCGGGCCGCCAGGAGACAGCAGGCGCTCGAGGGTGCCGTCCTCGGACGTGAGTCGATCGACGACGCCACCCTGGGCGAGCAGGCGATCGAGTGGCCCACCCTCCTTGAGTGCGTTGCCCAGGGCGCGGTCGTCGGAGGTGAGCTGACCGAGCTGAGCGAGAAGCTGCATCGTGCCACCGCGAGGGTTGGCGAGCGAGGCCACCCCTGCGGTGCCGGAC
>NZ_BAOX01000284.1:0-6159 GCF_000813105.1 Rhodococcus sp. BS-15
GCGGGCGACCGCGGCGACGGGTACGGCTACGACCAGCCCGCCTCGTACGCAGGTCAGAGTCAGGCGCTCGCCGCGACGCTGCAGCTCGAGGACGGCAGCGGCCGCTACTACCAGCTCCGTGACGGTCAGAACATCATCGGCCGGGGCCAGGACGCACAGTTCCGACTCCCCGACACCGGCGTCTCGCGTCGACACATCGAGATCCGGTGGGACGGCCGCGTGGCCATGCTCTCCGATCTCGGTTCCACCAACGGCACCACCGTCAACGGCGCCCCGGTGCAGGACTGGCAATTGGCCGACGGCGACGTCATTCGGGCCGGTCACTCCGAAATTCTGGTCCGGATCGTCTGACGATCCTCGTGGGCTCGGGTGGGGGTTCGACTCGCACTCTCGTCCACCCGTATGTCGTCCACACGAGCTGCTTCACCCTATGATGCTGCGAGGCAACCATGTCTGCCGCGCCGCGGCTCTGTGCGTGGGCGGGATGCAGGTCGATTGCGAAGGAGGAGGTGAATCGTCGTGCAGGGATTGATTCTGCAACTGACAAGGGCGGGCTTCCTGCTGTTGTTGTGGTTCTTCGTCTGGGCCGTCCTTCGCACCTTGCGCAGTGACATCTACGCGGCCGCAGGCATGCGAGTGCCTGCTCGCTACTCCGGCGGTTCGAAAGTTCTTCCGTCGTTCAACAAACAGAAGGTGGCCAAGTACCTCGTGGTGACCCAGGGCGGTCTCGCCGGAACGCGCATCTCGCTCGGCACGCAGCCCGTCCTCATCGGACGCGCGGACGACTCCACTCTCGTTCTGACAGACGACTACTCGTCGACGCGGCATGCGCGCATCTCGCCCCGCGGCGGTGATTGGTACGTCGAGGACCTCGGTTCGACCAACGGCACCTACCTCGACCGCGCGAAGGTGACCACCGCCGTTCGCGTCCCCTTGGGAACCCCTGTCCGCGTCGGCAAGACCGTGATCGAGTTGCGCCCGTGACCCTCGTCCTTCGCTATGCCGCCCGCAGTGATCGCGGTCTGGTTCGATCCAACAACGAGGACTCCGTGTACGCCGGCGCTCGCCTACTGGCGCTGGCCGACGGAATGGGCGGTCACGCTGCCGGTGAAGTGGCCTCGCAGTTGATGATCGCCGCACTGGCTCATCTCGACGACGACGAGCCGGGCGAGGATCTGCTGGGCAAGCTCGAAGCAGCCACCCGCGAAGGCAACGCGTCCATCGCAGATCAGGTCGAGGACGAACCCGAGCTCGACGGCATGGGGACCACGCTGACCGCGATCCTGTTCGCGGGCAAGCGAATCGGACTGGTGCACATCGGCGATTCGCGCGCGTACATGCTGCGCGACGGCTCGCTCACCCAGATCACCCGAGACGACACCTTCGTTCAGTCCCTCGTCGACGAGGGCCGCATCACCGCCGAGCAGGCGCACACACACCCGCAGCGCTCCTTGATCATGCGTGCCCTCACCGGCAACGAGATCGAACCGACGCTCACCGTTCGGGAAGTACGTGCGGGTGACCGATACCTGCTGTGCTCCGACGGCCTCTCGGACGTCGTCAGCGACGAGACCATCGAGAACACCATGAACGAGGGTGAGACGGGGCCCTGCGCAGATCGTCTCATCGAACTCGCGCTTCGCAGTGGCGGTCCGGACAACGTGACGGTCGTCGTGGCCGACGTGATCGACCTCGACTACGGACAGAGCCACCCCATCCTCGGCGGTGCCGCCAGCACCGAAGACGAGGAGGACGCCCCTCCGCCCAACACCGCAGCAGGGCGCGCCGCAGCGATGCGGCCACCGCGTACGACGCCCAAACGCGTCACCGCACCGGTCGTCACGCCCGAGAAGAAGTCGCACAAGCTGCGCTGGACGTTGATCGCCCTGACCCTGGTGGTGCTGGCGGGAATCGGTGCGCTGGTGGCCAATTCGATCATCAAGGGCAACTACTACGTCGGTGCCGACAACAGCAAGGTCACCGTGCTGCGCGGGCTTCCCGGCTCGGTACTGGGCTACTCGTTGCAGAGCGTCGAACTGATCGGCTGCCTCGACAACGACGGAGCCGTCACGCTGACCGCGCCGGATGCCGCTCCGGCGGACTGCGTTCCGTTCGAGATCGACGATCTTCTGCCCGCCGCACGTGAGCAGGTCACGGCCGGCCTGCCGTCGGGATCTCTCGACGATGCGCGCGGCCAGGTCGAGCGGTTGGCCTCCGGGGACCTGCTTCAGGTCTGCGAGACCGAGCCGGTCGTCACCACGACCGTCGAACCGACTACGACGGCGATCATCCCGCCGCCCGCTGCACCGCTGCCGCCCACGGTCGAACCCACTGCGGAACCAGCACCGACGACCACAGCGGCACCGACACCGACGGTTCCGCAGATTCCCGGCCAGAACTGCAGGACCGGTACTCGATGAGTTCCAATCCGTCCGCGGGAGGGTCCTTTCCGAGTCCGCCCGAAGGATTCGCGCCAGCACCGATTCAATCGAACCGGCGCGGCGTCGAACTGCTTCTGCTCGGGGCCGCCGTCCTGATCACCACGATCTCGCTGGTACTGGTCGAAGCCAGTCAGGAACAGACAATCACCTGGGATCTGGCGAAGTACGCGGTCGCGTATCTCGCGCTGATGACAGTGGCGCACCTGGCCGTGCGACGCTTCGCGCCCTACGCGGATCCGCTGCTGCTGCCGATCGTGGCGCTGCTCAACGGACTCGGTCTGGTGCTCATTCATCGCCTCGACCTGGCCGACGAGCAGCAGGCTCAATATCTCGGAAACCCCATTCCGTCGCCCGATGCCAACCAGCAGGTGCTGTGGACCACGCTGGCCATCGCCGGCTTCGTCGCCCTGCTGGTGCTGTTGCGCGATTACCGCACCCTGCTCGCTACGGCTACACCGTCGGACTCGCCGGACTGGTACTCCTGGCCATCCCGGCGATGCTGCCGTCGGCATTCTCCGAGGTCAACGGATCGAAGATCTGGATCAGGCTGCCCGGCTTCAGTATTCAGCCCGGGGAGTTCGCGAAGATCCTGCTGCTCATCTTCTTTGCATCGCTGCTGGTCGCCAAGCGTGAACTGTTCACCGTCGCAGGCAAGCACTTCCTCGGCATGGACTTCCCGCGAGCGCGCGATCTGGGGCCGATCCTGGTCGTCTGGATCGTCTCGGTCGGCGTGCTGGTGTTCGAGAAGGACCTCGGTACGTCGCTGCTGATCTTCGGAACCGTCCTGGTGATGATCTACATCGCCACCGAACGCGTCGGTTGGTTGATCATCGGTTTCGGGCTGTTGCTCGTCGGGTTCCTGTTCGCGTACCAGGTGTTCGGCCACGTCAAGATCCGCACCGACACCTGGCTGCACCCGTTCGACGACTACAACGACACCGGCTATCAGATCGTCCAGTCGATGTTCAGCTTCGCCACGGGCGGGTTGGCAGGCACCGGACTCGGTAGTGGTCGCCCGTCCCAGGTTCCGTTCGCCAAGACGGACTTCATCATCGCCACGGTCGGCGAAGAGCTGGGCCTCATCGGCCTGACCGCGGTCCTGATCCTGTACTTGCTGTTCATCATTCGCGGCATGCGTACCGCGCTGGCCGTTCGCGACAGCTTCGGCAAACTGCTGGCCGCGGGGTTGTCGTTCACCATTGCCATCCAGCTGTTCGTCGTCGTCGGCGGCGTCACCAAACTCATCCCACTCACCGGCCTCACCACGCCGTATCTGTCCTACGGAGGATCGTCGCTTCTCGCCAACTACCTGCTCCTCGCGCTGCTGATCAAGATCTCCGACGCAGCCCGTGAGCCGGCAAAGCCCAAGAAGAAGCCCGCCCCGGCGGCGCCCATCGCGGAGGCACCGACCGAGATGGTGAAGCGCGCATGAACACTCCCCTGCGCCGCGTGTCCATCGCCGTGATGGTCATGGTCGTCGCGTTGCTCGCCAACGCCACCTACCTTCAGGTCATCAAGGCCGACGATCTGCGCACCGACCCGAGAAACTCACGAGTGCTGCTCGACGAGTACTCACGCCAGCGCGGTCAGATCTCGGCGGGCGGCCAGGTGCTGGCATCCTCGGTCCCCACCGAAGACCGCTACAAGTACCTGCGCACGTACCCCCAGAATTCGATCTCCCCGGCCAGCCCGCAGGCCAACGCGCCGATCACCGGCTACTACTCGATGCTGTACTCGAGCAGCGGCCTCGAACGCGCCGAGGACCCCGTACTCAACGGATCCGACGACCGGCTCTTCGGCGGACGACTGTTCGACCTCATCTCCGGCCGAGATCCCCGCGGCGGCAACGTGGTCACCACCATCGACCAGTGGTCCAGCAGGTCGCCTACGACCAGCTGACCGCCAAGGGATACACCGGCTCCGTCGTGGCCCTCGACCCGGCCACCGGCAACATCCTGGCCATGGCCAGCACCCCCAGCTACGACCCGAACCTGTTGGCCAGCCACGACGGCAGCACCACCACCGCGGCATGGGAGAACCTGAGCAACGATCCCGAGAAGCCGATGGTCAACCGGGCGATCTCGCAGACCTACCCACCCGGATCGACGTTCAAGGTGATCACCACCGCAGCCGCACTCGAAGCGGGCGCGACACCGGACGATCAACTCACGGCCGCGTCGAACATCACGTTGCCGGGAACCTCGACGACGCTGGAGAACTACAACGGTTCGACGTGCGGCGGCGGCCAGACGGCAACGCTGAGAGAAGCTTTCGCACGCTCGTGCAACACCGCCTTCGTCGAGCTCGGCATCGACACCGGGGCCGACAAGATGCGCGAGACCTCGGCCGCCTTCGGCATCGGTGAGAACACCACCATTCCGCTCACCGTCGCCGACAGCACCATCGGACCCATCGACGACGACGCCGCCCTCGGTCAATCCAGCATCGGCCAGCGCGACGTGGCGCTGACCCCGCTGCAGGACGCCGTCATCGCTGCCACCGTGGCCAACGACGGTGTGCGAATGGCCCCGAACCTGGTGCAGCAGCTGCAGTCTCCCGACCTGTCGGACCTGTCGAGCTACCAGCAAGGCCATGGGCCAGGCGATCAGCTCCACCACCGCGGCGACGCTGAAAGACCTGATGATCGGCTCCGAGAACAACACCAGCGGCGAGGGCAAGATCCCCGGGGTACAGATCGCATCGAAAACCGGTACCGCAGAACATGGTTCCGACCCGCGCAACACCCCGCCGCACGCGTGGTACATCGGATTCGCACCCGCCGACGACCCGAAGGTCGCCATCGCCGTCATCGTCGAGGACGGCGGCGACCGCGCCCTCGCCGCGACCGGTGGATCCGTGGCCGCACCCATCGGCCGCGCCGTCATCGCAGCCGCATTGCAGGGGAGGTGACATGACGTGCCACTGAGCAACGGAGCTGTCATCGCGCAGCGCTATCGACTGCTGCGACTCATCGCCACCGGCGGCATGGGTCAGGTGTGGGAAGCAATGGACAACCGCCTCGATCGCCGAGTCGCGGTCAAGGTGCTCAAGGCCGAGTTCTCCGAGGACCCGGAGTTCCTGCAGCGCTTCAGGTTCGAGGCACGCACCACCGCGCAGCTGAACTACCCCGGAATCGCCGGGGTCTACGACTACGGCGAGACCCGCGACGGCGCGGGCGAATCACTGGCCTACCTGGTGATGGAACTGGTCAACGGTGAGCCGCTCAACGCCGTGTTGGGTCGGATGTCCCGGTTGCCGCTCGGCCATGCCCTCGACATGCTCGAGCAGACCGGCCGTTCCCTGCAGATCGCACACACTGCAGGCGTCGTCCACCGCGACGTCAAGCCGGGCAACATCCTGATCACCCCCACCGGGCAGGTCAAGATCACCGACTTCGGCATCGCCAAGGCCGTCGACGCATCCCCGGTGACCAAGACCGGAATGGTCATGGGCACAGCGCAGTACATCGCCCCCGAGCAAGCACTCGGCGAGGAGGCCACGTCGGCTTCGGACGTCTACTCGCTCGGAGTCGTCGGATACGAAGTACTCGCGGGCACGCGGCCCTTCGTGGGCGACGGAGCGCTGACCGTCGCCATGAAGCACGTCCGCGAGATGCCGGCCCCCATGCCGCTCGCCTGCCCCCCGGCCGTGCGTGAACTCATCGAGATCACGATGGTCAAGGACCCGGCCGCGCGCTACGCCAACGGTGGCGAATTCG
>NZ_BAOX01000283.1:0-6187 GCF_000813105.1 Rhodococcus sp. BS-15
ACGATGCCGTGGCGGTTCTCTTCGGCGGTCCAGCGACCGACCCAGGTTCCCCAGGCACCGTCCTGGGAGAAGTTCTCGGCGATCTCACGGTGGTAGGATGGCAGGTTGTCCTCGGTGAGCAGGTTGGTGATCATCGCGGCCTGGGCGACGTCGGAGAGCTTGGACTGCTCCGGGTCGTAGTCCTGGCCGCCGAGTGCGGCGAAGTTACGACCTTCGTCCCACGGAACGTAGTCGTGAGGGTGCCACTCCCGCGCCATCGAAATGTGACGGTTCACATTGTCCTCGGCAGTGGGCACCAGCTCTTGCAGAAGCTCGAGCTGTGTCAGATCCCTGGCCATCGAGATGCCTCCTCGCGTTGACGTCAGCTCGCAAGCCTAGGACGATCGATGCGCATCAGGTGGAGCCTTGCCCAGATTCTGTTAGAGGTAGCAACCGACGCCGACACCGCGTGGTGCGACGTCACAGGTCATTTCTGGGCAGGTTCGAGGCCGGAGAAGTTCGGTGCGCGGAACACCCAGCCACGAAGAGCGAGGAACCGGGCGGCTCCGAAGATGCCACTCACAGCGATGACGACGAGAACCTGGAGATACGTCGCCGCTGCCCGGAACAGGATGTGCACGGCGGCCAGTGATGCGGTACTCAGGCCCAAACCGATCAGTGCCAGTCCCCCGGCTTCCCATTGCGTCTGGAACCAACCGACACGACCGGCTGCATGGAAGGTGTGACGACGGTGCAGCTCGTTGGCAAGGACGGTACTTGCGGCCACACCTGCGAGGTTGGCAGTGAACGATCCGAGGGAAGCGAGAGCGACGAACAACAGGGCGTACACACCGTTGCTCGATACCCCGACGATCACGAAGCGCGTGAACTGAGCGAGCACCGACTCCCCGAGCATCCGCGACCTGATGCGAGGCGCACAACCCGGCGACCCGGACGCAGCCGGAACTTTCAGGGAAGTGCTCACGAGGACTCCAGTTGTAGAACCGGAAGCGTCGGTCGGCGCTTCGACTCGATACAACTCCGCCCGCGAACGAATCGGTCTCGGACGTGACGGAAGTCTCAGGCCTTCGTGGAACTTTCTTCCCGAGCGCGCTTCTTACGGTCCAGGTCGATGTTGAGACTGTCGGGCTTGATCGATGCGACGAACAACACCGCAACGAGCACGACCACTACGACGATGGTGATGACGACCACCGCGATGCCGAAAATTGCCAAGATACCGTTCATGTCCTGCCTCCCGTGTCAGGCAATACGGTACTTGTCGTAGACAGGCCGGTCGACGTGCACCCCTGGGTCGTTACTGCAGGCTCCACTCCCGCACCCCTGGGTCGTAACTACAGGGTCAGCTCACCAGGCGCGCCACGGCCCGCATCGGCAACGACAGCCAGGTGGGCCGGTTGCGTGCCTCGTACAGAACTTCGTACACGGCTTTGTCCAGCTCGTATGCGCGCAACAGGTCGGACTCATCGCGGGGATCGTGCCCGGCCACCGAGGCGTATCCGTCGAAGAATGCCGCGATGCTGCGGGCCGCCCACTTCTCGGCTCGCTCTCGCGCTGACAGATCCTCGGGCAGATCGACCAGCAGGTGGTTGGCGGCGTAGTCGAACGAGCGCAGCATTCCCGCCACGTCACGCAGAGCGCTGTCCATCTGCCGACGCTCGGCCAGGGTCTTTGCCGGCTCACCCTCGAAATCGATGAGCAGCCACCGTTCGGGAGTGCCCAGCACCTGCCCCAGATGCAGATCGCCGTGGATGCGCTGCACCGTGGTGCTGTTCGACGCCTCCGCCCGCGAGATCAGAGCGGTCGCCGCCGGGATGTACTGCGCGATCTCCGGCACCACCCGCGCCACTCCCGAGATACGGGCAAGGATCTCCTCGACGGCGGTCGATTCCACCGACCGTTCGGCGGTACCGAGCTGCGATGCCAGGTCGTGGTGCACCTGCGCCACAGCTGCTCCGATTCGATGCGCGTCCGGGGCGAAATCGGCGGGCAATTCTTCGATCGGCGTCTGCGGAGAATCGAACACCTCTTGCACGCTGGCCAGCGCCGCAGTCCAGCCCTCGGCGGAGTTCGCGGCGAAATCCTGGGCCATGCCGAGCGTGGTGGGTTCACCGTCGACTTCGGCTTCGAGCCAGCCCCGAAGCGGCGCGACGTTGACGCTCCCCCGCCTCGGCCAGCGCGCGATGCAGTTCCACATCGGGGCTGATGCCCGGCGGCACCTGACGAAACAGCTTGAGCAACAGCAGATCACCGAGAATCACCGATGTGTTGGACTGCTCGGCCCCCAGAACCCGACCGCGCAGACCGCTCGGCACACTCGAACCGTCGACGATCTTGAATTCGATACCGCCAGTGGCCTTTCCGGCGGCAAGTGCATCCCCGTACAGGCCGATGATCTCGGGGTCGCGCAAAGCGTCGAACACCGCCACCTCGCCTGCCACGGGCAGTATCCACGGTCGGAGGTCGTCGGTCAGTTCGGTCCGGAAACCGAGGGGCACCTGGTAGGTCTGTGTGACGGCCGCACCGTCCTGCGTCAACTGCACCTCCACCAGCAGATGCTCGGCCGCGAAATGTGGCTCGTCCCGAAGCACGTCGCGCGCGACGATCCGCACCGCACCGACCGTCGATCCCTTTGCGCCGAACCACCGTTGACCTGGCAACCACGCCGCCAGAGCATCCTCGAGCTGGGTTTCGACCGTGCGTGCCACACTCGAGCTGGAACCGACCATGAGAATCTCTCGCCGCCTTCGGGGGAGTTTGCGGAGCTTGTGACCGTACGCAGCAAAACCTACCCACTCCCGGCGAGGCTCACACACCGACCGCAAAGACACCCGAACGTTATGCAGGTCGTACGCCGGTGCACAGACATGCTCGTAGAGTGGTCACATGTCCGCTCCACTGACCGCCCACATCGACGTACACCGCGCCGGTGATCGATCGAAAACCCGTGTGTCCTGGCTGGACTCGAAACATTCGTTCTCCTTCGGCCAGCACTACGACCCCGACAACACCCATCACGGACTGTTGCTGGTCAACAACGACGACATCGTCACTGCCGGTCAGGGTTTCGAGACACATCCGCATCGCGACATGGAGATCGTCACGTGGGTGATGCAGGGTTCGCTGGTGCATCAGGATTCCATCGGACACTCCGGAATCATCCATCCCGGCCTCGCGCAACGCATGACCGCAGGCAAGGGCATCATGCACTCCGAGAAGAACGACTCCTGGAGCATCGACGGCAACAGGCACACCGAACCCGTTCGCTTCGTGCAGATGTGGGTGATTCCGGACAGTCCCGGTGCCACGCCCGGATACGAGCAGCTCGAGATCGGCGACGAATTACTGCGAGGCGGGTTGGTCACCGTCGCGTCGGGGATGGACAAGCATCGTGGTCAGGCTGCGATCACCATAGGCCAGAAGTCGGCAGCGCTGCACGCGGCACGGTTGTTGCCCGGAACCTCGGTGACGGTGCCCGACGCCCCGTTCGTGCACCTGTTCGTCGCGCGCGGAACCGTCACGCTCGAGGGAGTGGGCGAGCTCTGGGAGGGTGACGCCGTCCGCATGAGTTCGACTGGTGGACAACGTATCACCGCTACCGAGCCGGCCGAGGTACTGATCTGGGAGATGCATTCGCGACTCGGCGGTTGACATCGGTGTTCGATGACACGTTGATCACGGGAGCTCGTGGTTCTCCTGGATCATCGTCGGCGGAATTCTGCTCGGCCTGATCGCCATCGTGCTCGGCTTCGTCGGACGGTCCAGGTACAAGAAGCGCACCGCCACCAACGGCACCGTGTCACTCTTCGCGATCATTCTCGGTTTCGTGGCCGCAGCGCTGTCCATCGTTCTCGTCGTCGTCGGCGTCGGTCTGTTCAACGCAGGTGGTGGCCAGGACTTCACCGAGTGCGTCTACAGAGCAGGCAGCGACACAGCGGCGCAACAGCAATGTGCCGACGAATTTCAGCAGAACATCGAGAACAGGTTCGACGACTCGACTCCGAACTGAGTCGCCGCACTCACGTCTCGGTGCCCGACGGAGTCCAATCACTTCGGGGCGTCGAGCCCGCCACGACCACCTGATTGCCGCCCTGCTGCTTGGCTTCGTACATCGCCGCGTCGGCTCGTCGCAGCAGCAGCCGTGGTGAGCTCGACGACGTCGAAACCGATGTCTTCGGAGATCGGATACGTGCAGTGTGCGACGCCTATGCTCACCGTCAGGGGTGCGGAGTCGTCCGCGGAATACGCGGCACAGCGATACTTTTCGGCCAGAGCGAGGGCCTCGTTCTCGGCCGATTTGGTCACCACCGCGAATTCCTCACCGCCCACCCGCGCAACCAGCACACCGTCCGTCGTCAACCGACGTGCGATGAGCTGCAGAGCCGCGTCCCCCTGGTGGTGACCGAATCTGTCGTTGATCGACTTGAAACGGTCCACGTCGACGACCATCACCGAGACATCGGCCGCACCGAGGAAATACACCGGTAGTGCCTCGTCGAGCCCTCTTCGGTTGCGCACCTGAGTGAGCGGGTCGAAGTTGGCCGCCTGCGCCTGGACCTGCAGTTTGAGGAGCAGGTACTGGAAGAAGGTGGGGCCCATGAACGTGATGGGGACGAGCACCACGAGTTGCGCGATGGCCAGACCGTGATCGGCGTCGGGCGAGAGCAAGATCAGCACGAAGAACAGCGTCACGGCGGTTGCGGCCCACAGCAGATGCAGCGCCATGACCCTCGGACTGTGGAAGAGCTGGACGTAGACGCTGTTGGCTGCGAGCATCGCGAGGGCCAAGAAGACGGTCTGAGGCGATCCGTAGGACAACAGAATCAGCGTTACTCCGATGTCCGAGTACGCGGCGAACATCAGGGACACCCGCTTCGACGGCCACGGACCCTTCAACCAGGCGACACCGACCAGCAGCGTCGACACGATCGCAACGACGAAGATCGACCGACCGATCGCAGAGGTCGGCGGGGCGTCGGTGAGCAACAGCAAAGCGGCTGCGCCGAGTCCGTACAGGAACGTGCTCAGAGAAGCAGCGAGGCGATACGGTGCGAGCGCACCGTGCAATCCGAGGTAGCTCACCACCGACTCGTAGCTGTGCGGTTGGTTCCACCACGTGCGCAGGAATGTCGATTGCACGTAACCTCCATGCGCGTTCGGCTCAGAGATCACGGACCCGACAGGACGCCACCATGTTGGACCGGGCCGGACAAATCGACCACCGCTGATGCTATCCGACCGACGTCACGCTCGGATGCCTCTTCGTCGGAACGCTGTGAAACCTCCTATACCGACGACGACGGCGACCACGACGAGCCACCCGATCGGCGCGAGGGCGAGTTCTGCTCCCGGCAATCGCGGAACGTGAGTGAAGGGCGAGAGATCGAGCCACGGCTGCGGCAGGCCCACCACCGACCCGACCTGGCCGAGGGCAACGAAGCCGCCCAGAACGGCCCACAGGACGGTCGCGAATCGAGGAACAGCACCGAACAGGGCCACGCCGATGGCCGTCACCACCCACACGGCCGGCAGCTGACCCAGTGCGCCGAGCAGGACGGACGGCAGTTCTCCTGCGATATCGCCGGTGGCCGACCCGTACGTCAGGCCGATGGTGAGGCCGACGACCAGCAGCAGCCGCGCTGGACCGAGGACGGCGAACAGGAGGTGACCTGCCAGCCACCGCAGGCGCGAGACGCCGGTGGACAGCACGATCTCGGCCAGCCCCGCCTCCTCCTCGCTGTGCAGCCGCAGCACGGCCGAGACCGAGTATGCCGCTACGACGACGCCCACGATGCTCAGTACGGCGGCGATGAACGATTGTTCGATGGTGCTGCCACCGAACTTCTCCAGTGCGTCGCTGATGACGGCACTGCTGCCGAGCTGCCCACCGATGCCGTGGGCGGACGAACCGATGGCGATGCCGAAAAGGGCGATGCGACGGTCCAACCCACGGTCGCGCCGCGAGTCAGTCGCCAGGCGAGCGCAACTGGCCCGGCCAGTGACCGGTCCGCCGTTGCTCGGCCACGGCGTTCGGCCAACAGTCCACTACCGAGATCGCGACGCTCGGCAGCAGCGAGCGCAGCGGTGAGGAACATCGCCGCGACGGCCAGTGACATCAGCATCGGCCACCACCTCTCGTCGGCGAACGGCCGCACCTGCGCCGACCAGCCGATCGGCGAGAACCACA
>NZ_BAOX01000282.1:0-6195 GCF_000813105.1 Rhodococcus sp. BS-15
GCAGGCCGCGCTGCCGGGCCGCTCCACTCCCGTGCCGGGCGAGCCACCTTGGGTGCACGGACGAGAGTGACCGTCGCGCCGTGTCTGCCGTCCGAGCTCATGACACAGATGCAATCACGAGCCACCGACACATCGACCGTCGCCCGGACGGAGCCCTGGACACGGTCAGTCGAGCAGCCCGTCGCGCAGCGCACGCAGAACTGCGCTCGTTCTGTCGTTCGCACCCAGTTTGAGAATGGCCGAAGACATGTGGTTCTTGACGGTTCCCTCGGCCAGATGCAATGCATCGGCAATCGACCTGTTGGTGTACCCGCTTGCGACGAGTCGTAGGACGTCGATCTCGCGGGCTGTGAGTGTTTCGGCGACTCCGACGTCGCTCGGGCCGTGCTTCCCGGTCCGAAAAGCGTCCAGCAATCTCTCGGTGATGGCAGGTTGCGCCAAGGTGCGCCCGGCCGCGAGTTCACGTACAGCACCGCCGAGCCGCTCGAAGGTCACGTCCTTGAGCAGATAACCCTTCGCGCCCGCACGCAGCGCCCCGAGCACCAACTCGTCGTCGTCGAACGTCGTCAGCACCAGGACCGGAACCGTGATTCCTCTGTCCTGCAATGCCCGCAGCGTCCACAGTCCGTCGAACCGCGGCATGCGTAGATCGAGCAACACCACATCGGGAGGATCGAATTCGATCGACGCGACCGCAGCAGCGCCGTCGTCCGCCTCGCCGGTCACCTCGATGTCGGGGTCCAGTTCGAGCAGGCTGCGGATACCCTGCCGAACCAGAGTGTGGTCGTCGACGATCAAGACCGTGATCACGGTGCGGGCACCGTCGCCTGGACCGCGAAACCGCGATCGACCGAGAACGTGACCGTGCCGCCCAGTCCTTCGATGCGTTCTCGGATTCCTTGCAGCCCGTGCCCCGGCTCGAAATCGGCCGACGCCCGGCCGTCGTCGCGCACCGAGACCGACAGCGCACCGGCCGGATCCGCAGTCACCTCTATCCACATCTCATCGGCATTCGCATGGCGAATGGTGTTGGTGATCATCTCCTGCACGCAGCGCATCACCGCCACCGCGCGAGCTTCGTCGACCCGAATGTCGGGGTCGACCGTCAGATGCACAACGGGTTCGGGCAGCTGCGCAACCAGACGATCGAGCGACTCCCCCAGCACCGGAGTCCTGCTGCGCACCTCGCCGACGGTCGCCCGGACGTCGCCGAGCAGGTCACGTGCGATGGTTCGAGCCCGAACGACGTGCTCGCGTGCGGGCCCGGGCACCTGATGGGATGCCACCTCGAGCTCGAGGCTCAGTGCGGTGAGCTGGTGACCGAGCACGTCGTGCAACTCTCGCGCGATTCTCAACCGCTCGTCGGCACGGGAGGAATCGTCCAACAACGCACTGGCGGTGCGCAGTTCGGCATGCGCGACCGCGAGTTCCCGACGCAACCGAGCCTGCCGCAGCTGCGCGGTCACCGACAACGCACTGGCCACCTGCAGCGCTCCGTAGATCGATGCGATCAGCGCGATCTCCGAGATCCGTCCACCCCGGATCGCAACCGACACCCCCACACAGCAGGTGAAGACCGCAACGATGACCGCCACCGACGAGCCGGACACCCGATACACGGCGAACGTCGAGGTGAAGACCAGCAGAATGGGCAACCAACCTGCCGTCGGGGCGGTCAGCACCAGAACCGGTGCCAGCACCACCTGTGCGGCGAAGCATGCGCGCACGAGACGATCCGGCAGCCGGTCTTCCCACCACATGCCCGCGGTCTGCGCGAGCAGGAAGGCTGCGAACAGCGCAGCCCAGACCCAACGCGGAACCGAGAGGCCGTCGGCGATCGACCGATCGAAGACGACGAGAGCGCCCATCGCGACCGCGAGCGCGGACACGAACGCACCGGCCAGAACGTCGGGTCCGAGGCGTCTCATTCTGTCGACCCTATCGCCAGGTCCGCCCGCACACCCCTGCCGAAAGTCACGATCACCATCGATGACCATCGGCACCTGTGCGCAGGCCACGGCGGATCTAGCGTCGAGATCGACACGATCGAGGAGGGAGCATCGGATGGCAGCGATCGACGTTCGAGACATCACCCAGCGGTATCGGGGGGCGGACAGTCCTGGCAGGAGTGCGCCTCACAGTGGCCGAAGGCGAGACACACGGCCTGCTCGGGCGTAACGGCGCCGGCAAGACGACTCTGGTCGAAACCGTTGCGGGCCTTCGTAAGCCGAGCTCGGGTGCCGTGCGAGTTCTGGGACTCGACCCCTTCACCGAGCGCGATCGAGTGCGAGCCGTTCTGGGAGTGCAGCTGCAGTCCAACGATCTTCACACCGCGCTCACCGTTGCCGAACTGGTCGATCTGTTCGCCTCCTTCTACCGTCGACCTGCCGATCGAGACGCTCTCGTCCGTGCGGTGGGCCTGCACGAGCACCGCCGGGTGCGCTACGAGCGGCTGTCCGGTGGCCAGCAACAGCGGTTGTCGGTGGTCCTCGCCCTGATCGGTTCCCCTCGGGTCGTCCTGCTCGACGAGCTCACCACCGGACTCGATCCGGATGCACGACGCACCGTGTGGCGACTGATCGAGGACCTCCGCGCAGACGGTGTCAGCATCCTGCTGGTCAGCCATCACATGGACGAGGTACACCGACTGTGCGATCGCATCACCGTCCTCGATCGAGGGTCCGTCGTGGCCACCGGCACACCGGAATCTCTGATCGTCGACGCCGGCCTCGGAGGCGACCACCGGGCCACCCTCGAAGACGCATTCCTGACGCTGACGGAACGGAGCTCGGCATGACCACACACGACATCGACGCAGCACCTCGTCCGGGCCTGCGCGCCACCGGCGCACTCGTCAGGGCCGAAATGCGCATGGTCATCCGGGACACGGCCGGCCTGATCGTTCCCATCGCCCTCCCCGTGCTCGTACTGGTGATGAACGGCTCGGGTACTTCGGCGGAGATCGTCGGTCCCGGCGCGATCACCGCGTTCGATCGGTTCGTCCTGCCGCTCGCCCTGACCATGATCATCGCCGTCATCGGCATCGTGAACATGCCGAGCTTTCTTGCGCTCTATCGCAAGTCCGGCGTGCTGAAGCGACTGTCGACGACACCGATCCGACCGGCGCAGGTGCTGGCTGCGCAGGTGATCACCAGCTCCGTCCAGGCGACACTCGGAATCGGTATCGCTCTGTCCACTGGCGCCCTGCTCTTCGGAATCACGCCCCCACACAACCCCATCCTGGTTGCGGCCATCGTGATGCTCGGTGCCGCCGCGATGTACTCGCTGGGGATCGTGGTGGCTGCCGTCGCACCCACTGCGAACTCGGCCGTCGCGATCGGCCTGACCCTGTTTCTGGCTCTCGGTGCCACCGGCGGACTGTTCGGACCGGTCGCGGATCTGCCGGAGCCTGTTGCGGCCGTCGGTGAGGTACTCCCCTTCGGCGCCACCGTCACTGCGCTGGGATCGGCTTGGGCCGGAACGCCTGTCGACATCGTCGGACCCATCGGGCTCGTGATCGCGGTGATCGCCGGAACCGCATGCGCGATCCGGTTGTTTCGCTGGTCCTAGCGCGATACGGCATAGTGGTCGACGTGCCCGAGTTGAATCTGCATACGTTCGGACCCGCAGACGGTCCACAAATCCTCGCCATCCACGGTGTCACCGGACACGGTGCCCGGTGGTGGGATCTCGCCGAGAACCACCTACCCGAGGCCAGGATTCTGGCACCCGACCTCATCGGTCACGGGCATTCGATGTCCACGCCGCCCTGGGACATCGACGCTCAGGTCACCGCTCTGAAATCCGTGCTCGACGCCCATGCGCGTGGACCGGTGGTGGTCCTCGGCCACTCGTACGGCGGCGCGCTGGCCGTGCACCTCGCGCAGCGATTCCCCGAAGCGGTACGCGCCCTGGTGCTGCTCGATCCCGCGATCGCGTTGCCGCCGGAGGAATTGCTCGAAGTGGCCGAGGCGACCGCGAAGTTCCCCGATTACACCGACGCCGACGAAGCGCGCTCGGAGAAGATCCACGGAGCGTGGGCCGACGTGCCGACCGAACTCCTCGACCGCGAGGTCGCCGAACATCTGGTTCCGGCCGAAGACGGGAAGGTCGCGTGGCGGATGTCCATTCCGGCCGTCGTCGCGACGTGGGGCGAGCTGGCCCGCCCGCTGGTCGTACCGGCCGAGAGCATCCCGACCGTCGTGGTGCGGGCGATGCGCGTCCAACCTCCCTATGTCACAGAGGAATTCCTTTCGGCGCTGCGAGACCGGCTGGGCGAGAACCTGCGTACAGTCGAACTCGACTGCGATCACATGGTCGGCCAGGCCAAGCCGGTCGAGGTCGCCGAACTGGTGCGATCCCTGCTGTAGATGGCCCCGATCACCGAAGCCCAGGTCGAGAGAGTTCGCGCGTTGGTCGCGTCGATCCCCCGGGGGTTCGTTGCCACCTACGGAGACATCGCGGCCGCCGCAGACCTGTCGAGCCCTCGCATCGTCGGTTGGATCATGCGCACCGATTCTGCCGATCTGCCCTGGCATCGAGTCCTCGGCGCGAGTGGAAAGCCGGCCCCGCACCTGGCCTCGCGACAGCTCGAGACTCTGCGCACCGAAGGGGTGCCGATACACGACGGGCGCGTGCCACTGACCTCGATTCGATTCGACTTCGGGGCGCTCCCACCGCCACCGCCGCCGACCACTAATCTCGGAGAATGAACATCAGGGACGCACTCGAGCAGTTCGACCCACGCCCCACGGCGAAGTACGCGCTGTCGAAGGCGAGCAGCTTCGTCGCCTCCGCCGGCCTGGTCGTCGACGAGGTCTCGGGCACCAGGGTGGCGGGGCACATCGATTTGACGGACGAGCACTTCACTCCGTGGGGCGTGGTCCACGGCGGCGTCTACACAACCGCAGTCGAGAGCGCCGCCAGCATCGGTGCCAGCGAGGCGGTCAAGGATCGCGGTGAGTTCGCAGTCGGCGTCCACAACGGCACCGACTTTCTCCGCGCCAGCAAGGGCGGCCGCGTCGACGTAGTCGCAGAACCGTTGCAGCAGGGCCGCGTTCAGCAGCTGTGGCTGGTCACGATAACCGCCTCCGACAGCGGCAAGACCATCGCGCGTGGGCAGGTTCGACTGCAGAACGTGCCGCTGCCGACATGACAGCGCCCGCACCATGACGCCGATCTGCGACGCGATCGTCCTCGCCGGCGGTCGAGGATCGAGGATGGCAGATCCCGAGCACCCCACTGCGGCTGGAGAGGTCGACAAGCCTGCCATGACCGTCGGCGGGCGTCGCATGGTCGATATCGCTGTGGACGCAGTATCGGTCTGTCGCAGAACGGTTCTGGTGGGGCCGACCCGTACCGGAGTGCCCGAGCACGTGGTGCAGACTCGTGAGGCACCTGCAGGCGGCGGCCCCGTCGCCGCCCTCGCCGCGGGACTGCGGTCACTCGACGACTGCGCGGATTCAGAGGGCACAGCAGATCTGGTGGTGGTCGTCGCGTCGGATCTGCCTTTCTCGACGCGGCGGCGGTCGAATTGCTGATCGGTTCCATATCGCACCCGCAGACCGAAGCCGTCTTTGCCCACGACAGTGCGGGCCGCACGCAATTCCTGCTCGGGATCTGGCGACAATCCGCACTGCGTTCCGCGCTGGCACAGCTGGATTCGGTGGAGGGTGCGCCCATGCGCACAATCCTGCCGCCCGATCATCTGGTGATCGCGGTGTCCGGTGTCGAGGACTGCGACACCCCCGCCGATCTTCTCGCCGCCCGCCTCGCCGCACGACCGTCGGAGACGCTAGAGGTGAGCGACGCACTCGAACGCATTCGGAGTCGGCTCTCCGTCCTGCCGATCCGGCGAATTCCCCTGCCGGACAGTGTTGGGACCGTCCTCGCGGAACCGCTCGTGACCCAGACCGCGTTGCCGGCAGTCGACATCTCCGCGATGGACGGCTACGCCGTCTGCGGCACCGAACCGTGGACGCTGCGATCCGACATCGCGTACGCCGGAAGTTCCGACATCGCCCGACTCACCGAAGGAACGGCCGTGCGCATCGCGACCGGCGCTGCGCTTCCGCCCGGAGCGACATCGGTGGTGCGCGACGAACACATGACCCGCGAGCCCGACGGTTCGGCTCGGCGCATGCCGACGGCCCCGCAGTCCGACGACACGCGTCGACGGCGGCGAGACTCGGGCCT
>NZ_BAOX01000281.1:0-6333 GCF_000813105.1 Rhodococcus sp. BS-15
GCAGCTCGACCTGCGCATGTGCGCGCGAGCGGCCGTGTCGACCGTGCGGCACCTGGCGCGCGAGACCGGTACCGAAGTGATCGTCGACATGCCCGAGACCGCAGTGGTCGCCGAGGTCGACCCCCGACGGGTGGAACGGATTCTGCGCAATCTGCTGGCCAACGCACTCGACCACGGCGAAGGCAAGCCGGTCCTGCTGCGGCTGCGCTCGGACGCCGATGCGGCGGCATTCGTGGTGCGCGATCAGGGGGTCGGTCTGCGACCAGGAGAAGAGAAGCTGGTGTTCAACCGGTTCTGGCGCTCGGATCCCTCCCGCGTCAGGCGATCCGGCGGCACCGGCCTGGGGCTGGCGATCAGCGTCGAGGACGCCCGCCTGCACGACGGTAAGCTCGAAGCGTGGGGAGCAGTAGGCGAAGGCGCATGCTTCCGACTCACCCTGCCGCTCGTGCGCGGGCACAAGGTGATCGGATCCCCACTGCCCCTCAAACCCAGCACCAAGAAATTCGCACAAGGACAACCGATTCCCGCGATAACCGCACCCAAGACATCCGCGCCGAGGACATCCGCGTCGGAGCCTGCGACGTGACCTTATCGTTTCGTCGCAGCACCCGCGTGCTGGCGATGTGCGCGCTCGTCGTCGCCCTCGTCGGCGGATGCGCGAGCCTTCCCGAGTCGTCCAGCCCCCAGGCCATCGGCACCTTGACCGCCGGTGCCGTGCCCACGAGTGCTCCGGCTCCCGAGCCGGGACGCGAGCCCGATCGCTTGTTGGACGACTTCTTCGAGGCCAGCGCCGTCTCGGCCAACCGGCACCAGGCCGCCCGCCAGTTTCTCACCGAGGAGGCGTCGGGAACCTGGGACGACGGCGCACGCACCGTGGTCGCGGACCGGATCGACACCCTGTCCGGACCGCGTACCTCCGACACCGCGCAGTTCACGATCCGCTCGGCGACGGCCGGAATGCTGGCCTCCGGCGGCGAATACCAGGCCGGCTCGGACACCTTCGACGCCGCGATCGAGATGGCGCGAGTGGACGGGCAGTGGCGCATCTCGAAATTGCCGCCCGGCGTCGTCATCGATCGATCCGCGTTTCTCAACACCTATCAGCAGCGGTCGCTCTACTTCGTCGATCCGCTCGGTGGCGTGCTCGTGCCCGATGTCCGGTGGACCAGCGGATCGCAGGACCAGCTCGCCAACCAACTCGTGCAGCTGCTCATCGACGGTCCCAAGTCGGCGCTGTCGGCCGCGGTGAGCAACGAACTGTCCGAGGATGTGAGCATTCGCGGGCCCATCACCAAGGCCGACGGTCAGACCGCGCAGGTGGGGGTGGGGCTCGGTGGCATCAAGATCGACTTCGGCGGCCTGCAGAACAAGGGTGACCGCGACCGCGAACTGCTTGCTGCTCAAGTGATCTGGACCCTCGCCTCGGCCGAGGTGGCAGGGCCGTACGTGTTGCTCGCCGACGGCCAACCCATCGACACCACCAAGCCCGACGGGTGGACGACCGCAGGCGTCGACTCGTTCGATCCGCTGGGCAGCACCGACGACAGTGTCGGACTGCACGCACTCGCGTCCGGCACATTGCTTCGCGTCGACGAAGCGGAGACCACTCCCGCTCCCGGGTACTTCGGGCAGGCCCGCAACCTGCGCTCGGTGGCGCTGTCCAACGACGGCACACTCGTGGCAGGCGTCGCGGATACCGGACGGCCTTCCCCTGCGCCGTCGAGCACGCTCATGGTCGGAAGTTACGACGGCGGCGCGTTCCCCGTAGCGGAGGGACAATCGATCACACGGCCCACGTGGGGGGCCGACGACAACGCGGCGTGGGCGGTGATCGACGGCACCAACGTCATCCGAGCCGCCCGCGATCCTTCCACCGGTCAGGTATCGGTGATACCGGTCGAGGCCACCGCCGTCACGACACTCGGCAACCGGATCACCGAACTGCGACTTGCCCGAGACGGAGTGCGAGCGGCGCTCATCGTCGACGGCGTCGTGTACGTGGCGACGGTGGTGCGCGAGCCCTCCGGCGTGTACTCCCTGACCGAGCCCAGGGCCGTGGCCATCGGACTCGGTAGCGACGCCACGAGTTTGGACTGGAGTACCGGCGACACCATCGTGATCGCGCGGGTCGCCACCGACACACCGGTGGTCCAGGTGACCGTCGACGGATCCCGGATGGATCCGCTGCCCTCACGCAATCTGACCACTCCGGTGTTGGCGGTCGATGCCTCGCCGGAAACGGAGTACGTGGCCGATGCACGGGCCGTGTTCGCCCTCAACAATGCCGATCCGGTCGGCGACCGGTACTGGCGCGAGGTCACCGGATTGGCCGGAGTGAAAGCAGTGCCGATTCTGCCCGGCTGACGTCGGCCGCGGATGTCTGTCGGTGGGCCCGGGCAGACTCTGCATCCATGCGGACGCTCCTCGATCTGGTTGTGCCCCTCGAGTGCGCCGGATGCGGTGTGCCGGGGGAGCACTGGTGCCCGGTGTGTTCCCTGGCCCTGTTCGTCCCGCCCATCGTCGTTCGGCCACGCGTCGATCCCGGTGTGCCGTGCTGGTCCCTGGGCACCTACAGCGGGCCGCGCCGCAGTGGTGTGATCGCCCTGAAGGAGCGAGGTCGACGGTCGGTGGCCCGGCTTTTCGGGCGAGCGCTCGCCGAGGCCGTCGGACATCTTCGCGACGCGGGTGAGATCGATCCACCCGAGCTGAGTTCGCTGATTTTGATCTGCGCGCCCTCTCGGGCTCGTGCGGCGCGCGCTCGCGGGGGTGATCCCGTTCTGCGATGCGCTCGAATCGCTGCCGAACAGTTGGCACCGGAGCGAGTGCTCGTTCCCGAGTTGCTCCGCATGACCGGCGGAGTCCGCGATTCGGTCGGACTGTCGGCCGGGCAACGCCAGCACAACGTGGCGGGCCGGATCGAGGCTGTCGGGGTGACTCGTCCGCGAGCAGGCGAACGTGTGACGGGGTCGGCGGACTTCACCGTTCTACTGATCGACGACGTGGTCACCACCGGCGCCACGTTGGCCGAATCGGCAAGAGTGCTAACCGATTTCGGAGTGCCGGTGGCCGGCGCGCTGGTTGTGGCGAGTGCGTGACGGCGAGGGAGGGGGACACGCCGACAACCAATTCGGGGTGAACGGTGGCACACGAGTCGATGACCGACTAACGTCGCGGACACGCACCGACTGGACCAGATGTGAGGTGATGCCCCGGACTCGAGATGCCGGAAGGTTCCCCATTCGGCATGCACACTTGCCACGTCCAACAGTGGGCGTGGCCGATATCGGGAGGTACGCGTGACGACCCCTTCACAAGCCTCGGTTTTCTTCGACGAGAAGCCCTCGGAAGAACCCGCCCAGAGCAATGCGGACGTCGTGGTCAAGGGCCGCAACGTCGAGATACCGGATCATTTCCGGATATACGTCTCCGAGAAATTGGCTCGCCTCGAGCGCTTCGATCCCTCCATCTACCTGTTCGACGTCGAACTGCAGCACGAACGAAATCGCCGCCAGGCCAAGGCATGTCAACGCGTGGAGATCACCGCGAAGGGCAAGGGCCCGGTCGTTCGAGCCGAAGCGTGTGCCGACAGTTTCTATGCCGCACTCGAAGCGGTGACGTCGAAACTCGAGAGCAGACTCCGGCGCACCAAGGACCGTCGCAAGGTCCACTACGGCGAGAAGAGGCCCGTGTCCGTCGCCGAGGCCACTGCCGAACTCGCCGAGGACGACACGCTGGCACTCGATCCCGAGACGAAACTCGACTCGTTCGAGGACGACCAGAGCGGCCCCGGGCACATCGTGCGAACGAAGATTCACTCGGCCGCACCGATGAGCGTCGACGACGCACTGTACGAAATGGAACTCGTCGGACACGATTTCTTCTTGTTCCACGACAGCGCAAGCGATCGCCCCTCGGTCGTGTACCGACGGCACGCCTTCGATTACGGCTTGATCAGACTCACCTGACCGGACCGCCCGGGACGGCTCGATACGTTCGCCGTCCGTGAAATCTTTGCACCGCTGCAGGCTCGACACCGGAGACTCGATCCGCACGTCGAGCCTGCAGTGCTGTGTCGGTGTTGTCCGAATGGCCGACCGGCGATCTCCGACGACCGATAGTCGGGCTGCCGGGTTCGCAGCGACACCGCCTACCATGGACGCGTTCGGGTTACCCGCCGCGCAGAAGTCGTGGTGACGAACCCGTGAGCTCGTGCAGTATGCAGTGTTGTTCGTACCAGTACCCGTGAACCGAGGATTGAGGACGAGAAAGCCCGTGCCGTCGCTGTCGTTTTCCAAGCTGCTCCGTGTCGGTGAAGGTCGCATGGTCAAGCGGCTCAAGAGCATCGCCGACCACGTCTCGACCCTGTCTCCGGACGTCGAGAGCCTCTCCGATGACGAACTGCGCGGCAAGACCGCGGAGTTCAAGGAAAGGTACTCCGCAGGCGAGACCCTGGATCAGCTCCTGCCCGAGGCCTTCGCCGTGGCCCGTGAGGCGTCCTGGCGAGTGCTGTCGCAGCGACACTTCGACGTTCAGGTGATGGGCGGTGCCGCCCTGCACTTCGGCAACATCGCCGAGATGAAGACCGGTGAGGGCAAGACACTGACGTGTGTTCTCCCCGCCTACCTCAACGCCATCTCCGGCGAGGGTGTGCACGTGGTGACGGTCAACGACTACCTCGCCAAGCGCGACTCGGAGTGGATGGGCCGCGTGCACCGTTTCCTCGGTCTCTCGGTCGACGTGATCCTCTCCGGCATGACCCCGGTGGAACGCCGCGCCGCGTACGCCGCGGACATCACCTACGGCACCAACAACGAGTTCGGTTTCGACTACCTGCGCGACAACATGACGCACTCGCTCGACGACCTCGTCCAGCGCGGCCACAACTTCGCCGTCGTCGACGAGGTCGACTCCATCCTCATCGACGAGGCCCGCACGCCGCTGATCATCTCGGGACCGGCCGACGCGTCGAGCAAGTGGTACGGAGAGTTCGCCCGTATCGCGCCGATGCTCAAGGTCGACACCCACTACGAGGTCGACATCCGCAAGCGGACGATCGGTGTGCACGAGGCAGGCGTCGAACTGGTCGAGGATCAGCTCGGCATCGACAACCTGTACGAGGCCGCCAACTCGCCGCTGGTGAACTACCTCAACAACGCGATCAAGGCCAAAGAGCTCTACACCAAGGACAAGGACTACATCGTCCGCGACGGTGAGGTCATCATCGTCGACGAGTTCACCGGCCGCATCCTGGTGGGACGCCGCTACAACGAGGGCATGCACCAGGCGATCGAGGCCAAGGAAAAGGTGGAGATCAAGGCCGAGAATCAGACTCTGGCCACGATCACTCTGCAGAACTACTTCCGCCTCTACGACAAGCTCTCGGGCATGACGGGTACCGCCGAGACCGAGGCCGCCGAGCTCCACCAGATCTACGGCCTCGGCGTCATTCCGATTCCGACGAACCGTCCGATGGTCCGAGTGGACAACGGCGACCTGATCTACAAGACGGAAGAGGCCAAGTTCGACGCCGTCGTCGACGACGTCGTCGAGCGGCACGGGAAGGGCCAGCCGGTCCTCATCGGCACGACGAGTGTCGAGCGCTCGGAGTACCTGTCGAAGCAGTTCACCAAGCGCGGCGTCGCGCACAACGTGTTGAACGCGAAGTTCCACGAGCAGGAAGCGACGATCATCGCCGAGGCGGGTCGTCAGGGCGCGGTGACCGTGGCGACCAACATGGCCGGTCGTGGTACCGACGTCGTACTCGGCGGCAACCCGGACATTCTCGCCGACCTCGAGCTGCGCAAGCAGGGCTTGGACCCGGTCGAGACCCCCGAGGAGTACGAGACCGCCTGGGAGCCTGCGCTGGAAGAGGTCAAGGCACAGGTCAAGGCCGACGCCGATACCGTGCGCGAGGCCGGAGGCCTGTACGTCCTCGGTACCGAGCGGCACGATTCGCGCCGTATCGACAACCAGCTTCGAGGCCGCTCCGGTCGTCAGGGAGATCCGGGCGAATCGCGTTTCTACCTCTCGCTCGGCGACGAATTGATGCGTCGATTCAACGGCGGCGCACTCGAGTCGATCATGACCCGGCTCAACCTGCCCGACGACGTCCCGATCGAAGCCAAGATGGTGTCCAAGGCCATCAAGAGTGCTCAGACGCAGGTCGAGCAGCAGAACTTCGAGATCCGCAAGAACGTTCTCAAGTACGACGAGGTGATGAACCAGCAGCGCACCGTCATCTACGAGGAGCGCCGCCGCATCCTCGAAGGTGCCGATATGGAGGGCCAGGTCGAGGGCATGATCACCGACGTGATCACCGCCTACGTCGACGGT
>NZ_BAOX01000280.1:0-6337 GCF_000813105.1 Rhodococcus sp. BS-15
CGGCGCGCAGCCGGGCCCGGACGTCGGCCGGATAGGACGCGCGTGCGTCGGGGCCGACCAGTTGTACGGCTTCCTCGGGACGGGCTCCGAGTGGGACGAGCACCGGCTCCGAGCGTGGCGCGATCATCGGTCCACCCCGCCCATCACCGGATCGATACTGGCGACGGCAGCGATGACGTCGGAGATCATGCCGCCCTCGCACATCGCGGCAACCGCCTGCAGATTGGTGAACGAGGGGTCTCTGAAATGCACTCGGTACGGCCGAGTTCCGCCGTCGCTGACGATGTGCACACCCAGTTCGCCTCGCGGCGATTCCACCGTGGACAGCACTTGGCCCGCCGGCACTCGCATTCCCTCGGTCACCAGTTTGAAGTGGTGGATCAACGACTCCATCGAGGTGTCCATGATGGTGCGCACGTGGTCCTGAGAATTGCCGAGACCGTCGGGTCCGGAGACCAGTTCGGCCGGCCAGGCGATCTTCTTGTCGTCGATGACCACCGGTCCGGCCCGCAGGCGATCGAGGGTCTGCTCGACGATCTTGAGCGATTCCTTCATCTCTTCGACGCGAATCAGATAGCGCCCGTAGCAGTCGCATCCGGTGTCGGTGACGACATCGAACTCGTAGTTCTCGTACCCGCAGTAGGGATCGGACCGGCGCAGATCGTAGGGAAGTCCGGTCGATCGAAGCACCGGACCGGTGACGCCGAGGGCCATGCACCCCGTCAGGTCCAGATACCCGACGTTCTCGGTTCTGGCCTTCCAGATCGGGTTGTCGTTGAGCATGAGTTCGAGATCGCGTAGCCGTCCGGGAAGGACCCGCAACAGCTCGCGAACCTTGTCGATCGCATCGGCGGGTAGATCCTGCGACAAGCCGCCGGGACGAATGTAGGCGTGGTTCATTCGAAGTCCGGTGATGGCCTCGAAGACGTCGAGTATCAGTTCGCGTTCCCGGAATCCGAACAGCATCGCCGTCACGGCACCCAATTCCATTCCGCCCGTGGCCAATGCCACGAGGTGCGACGAGATTCGATTGAGCTCCATCAGCATCACCCGTACGACCGTCGCGCGCTCGGGAATGTCGTCGGTGATGTCGAGTAGCTTCTCCACCCCGAGGCAGTACGCGGTCTCGTTGAAGAAGGGCGAGAGATAGTCCATCCGAGTGACGAACGTGACGCCCTGAGTCCAGTTGCGATACTCGAGATTCTTCTCGATACCGGTGTGCAGGTAGCCGATTCCACACCGGGCCTCGGTGACGGTCTCGCCTTCGATCTCGAGAATCAACCGCAGCACACCATGGGTGGACGGGTGTTGCGGACCCATGTTGACCACGATGCGTTCCGTGGTCGACCCGCGCGCCAGTTCGACCACGTCGTCCCAGTCCTGGCCCGACACTGCATAGATCGTTTCGTCCGTTGCGCTCATCAGTTGTACGACCTGCGCTCGTTGGGAGGCGCAACCTGAGCGCCCTTGTACTCGATGGGAATTCCACCCAGGGGATAGTCCTTGCGCTGCGGGTGACCGACCCAATCGTCGGGCATCTCGATCCGCGTCAGTGCGGGATGACCATCGAAGACGATGCCGAAGAAGTCGTACACCTCACGCTCGTGCCAGTCGTTGGTCGGATACACCGCACAGAGCGAGGGTGTGTGCGGATCCGCATCGGGCACAGCCACTTCGAGTCGCAGACGGCGTCCGTGGGTGATGGACACCAGATGGTAGACCGCGCGCAATTCCCGGCCGACCTGATCCGGGTAGTGCACACCCGATGCGCCCGTGCACAATTCGAATCTCAGTTCCGCGTCGTCACGGAGAGCACGGGCCACGGCGGGCACGTGCTCCCGCGAGAGATGCAGCGTCAGTTCACCGCGAAAGATCACCGCACGCTCGACGGCGTCCTCGAACGGCACGGCCGCGTCACCGGTGCCGAGAACAGCAGCCAATCGATCGACCAGGGCATCGAAGTAGCTGCCGTACGGCCGGACAGCGGTATCCACCGACTCCACCGGCGGCTGCAGCCGGCCGTAACCGGAGGTGTCGCCACTCCCCCGGACACCGAACATCCCGCGGGATCCGTGCGCCGTCATCGCAGCAGCCCCTTCAGATCGATGGTCGGGGTGGACGCCAGCGCTGCAGCCTCGGCAGCCGCGCGCACCTGGTCACGATTGACACCCAGTGGCATCTCCTGAATCTTTTTGTGCAACTCCAGGATTGCGTTGAACAGCATCTCAGGTCGGGGTGGGCAACCGGGTAGGTAGATGTCGACGGGAACGATGTGATCGACACCCTGAACCACCGCGTAGTTGTTGAACATTCCACCCGAGGACGCGCAGACTCCCATGGCCAGGACCCATTTCGGTTCCGCCATCTGGTCGTACACCTGCCGCAGTACGGGCCCCATCTTCTGGCTGACACGGCCTGCCACGATCATCAGGTCCGCTTGGCGCGGAGACGCACGGAACGCCTCCATGCCGAATCGCGCGAGATCGAACCGACCTGAGGTGGTGGCCATCATCTCGATCGCGCAGCACGCGAGACCGAAGGTCGCGGGCCACAACGAACCTTGCGTGCGTAGCCGGCCAACCCCTCGACGGTGGTCAGCAGAAATCCGCTGGGTAGCTTCTCTTCGAGTCCCATCGATCACACTCTTTCCGCATCCGCTCGAGGTGAGAACCGTGCATCGTGCCGTCGCCGATCAGTGTTCGGACGTCAGTCCCATCCGAGCCCGCCTCGCCGCCACTCGTAGACGTAGGCCACCGACACGTTGACGACGAACAGTGCCATGGCAACCAGCCCGAAAGCGCCCAGGACGTCCAGGTGGACCGCCCACGGATAGAGGAAGACGATCTCGATGTCGAAAATGATGAACAGCATGGCGGTCAGGTAGAACTTCACCGGAAATCGTTGGCCCGTAGGCGCATGCATCGTGGGCTCGATGCCGCACTCGTACGCGTCGAACTTCGCTCGGTTGTACCGCGCCGGCCCCACCATGGTTCCGACCATCACCGAGAACACCGCGAACACGACCGCAATGGCACCGAGAACGAGTATCGGAACGTAGGCGTTCATCCCGGCATCTGCTCCCTCGATCGACTACCGCGCCGGCGCGTAGTAAATGCGACGGCCGTACCAATGTGACCTGAACCACACAGTATGGGTTCGGTGTCGATCTCGCGGGATTTCGAGGTGTCAGTTTCGTAATCCGTTGACGCGCGGGGGCACCCGATCTCAGGACTGTGACTCAGATCACTCACCGGCCCCGTGCGATCCGGTCCGAGGAGAACGACAAACCCGCCGACGATCCCGGCCGAACGCGGCCGCCGATATGCAACAGGAAAAATGATGAAGTCGATTTCCGTCTCGGCGCTCGCCGCCGACGGACTGGGAACTGCCCTGCTCGTGATCTTCGGCGTCGGCACCGCCGTCATCGCGGGCGACACTGTCGGAACCCCGGGCATCGCCCTGGCATTCGGGCTCACACTGCTCGCCCTCGTCTACGCGATCGGCCCGATCTCGGGATGCCACATCTACCCGGCCGTGACGATCGGAGCCCTGACAGCTCGCGCCATCACCCCGATCAAGGCTGTGTTCTACATCGCCGCCCGGGCCGTCGGTGCAGTGATCGGCGCGCTGATCGTACTGTTCGTCGCGTCCGGCCGTCCCGGATACGACATGCCCTCGGACGGTCTGGGCACCAATGGATTCGGCAGCTCCTCGCCCGGAGAATACGGGCTGGCGTCGGTGGCGGTGTTCGAGACGATCGCGACCGGCCTGCTCGTCCCCGTCGTACTGGCCACCACGGCCCCCACCGTTCACCTGCTGGGCATCGGAATCGACTCGACCTCGGTCAACCCTGCTCGGTCCTTCGGACCAGCCCTCCTCGCCGGCGGCCCTGCCCTGTCACAATTATGGGTATTCGTGGTGTTCCCCGTTCTCGGAGCTGTCATCGCCGGCTCGATCCACCGGTTCGTGCTGACGGTGCCCGCAGCGGAAAAGACGGTCTGATCTAGCGCGGTCGAGAGACCGGAACACCGACGGGTCCCGAGTGCTGCCTCAGTAGATCGACCACCGCCCGCCCGAGCCGGATCGGATCCAGCGGGTGCGGAACTGCAGCCTCGGCGCGCGACCATTCGGCCAACCAGGCGTCGTCCGGACGTCCGATCAGCACCAACACCGGTGGGCAGTCGACGATCTCGTCCTTCAACTGCTTCGCCAGACCCAGACCGCCGACAGGCGAGGACTCGCCGTCGAGGATCGCCAACGCGACACCGCCTGCATCCATGTGCTCGATAACGACGGCCGCCGTGGCGATGTCGACGTACTCGATGTCACCGAGTGCGGGATCCGGTCGAGTTCCCACCGCAGACCGCACCTGGGCACGGGTCGCCGAATTGCTGCTGTACACCAGCACGCGAACACGACCGGATGGACTCTCTCCCGCTGTGGCGTCGGACACACCGCGATGCTACCGCGCGGTCCCCGGCGAACGGATCGAAACAGCCACGGCCGAAGTGCATTCGACGTTCCAGCGCCGTTCAGGACTCGACGGTGACGATCACCGCGGCGGGTTCTTCGGTGGTGGCCACCGTGAACTCGGGTCGATCGGCGGCAACTCCGACGAAGGCCTGCGAGATTCCGCCGGGATCGGCCAGAAAATCGACCGAGACGACGGCGGAATCCGTATCGCTTCGGATCCGTTCGGGCCCGGCGTACAGAGAGAACGTGTCGTCGGAGTCCGTCGACGTACCCGACAGATCGACCTGCAACACGGATCTGCCCGGCACTGCCATCGGTTCACTCGTGGCGTAGCGGACGGCCTCGTCGACGTACCTCACCGTATAGGACACCGGGCCGTTGCCCGCCAACCGGAATTCGACCGTCGACGACGCCCCCAACACCACGTCGGTGACACCGACCGGCGACGCACCAGGGAATCGCGCGCCATCGAGGATCGGAGGAAGCTCTGTCACCGCGGGCGGCAGCGCTTCGACGGTCGGCTCGGGATTGGACATGGGATCACCGACGACCAGTGATCCCGTGACCGTGGTGTAGTTCGTGCCGGCCGAGACCTCGTCGACCGGCATGCTGCCGTCCTCGCCGGAACAGCCGGCGAGAAGACCGAGCGCCAGTGAGCCGACGACCGAGAGCGCGAGTGGAGCCCTGCGGTGACCGTCGTACATCGCCATACCGTACTGAAGAAACCGATCGGTTCGGTAGTGCCGTCCCGACGCAATTCGGTCACGATTGCACAGCCCTCCGATCCTGCTAGCGTCGGACGGTATGGAGCCGAAGAGCTATTCGTCCGGTGAGCGTGTGTTCGGTCCACCCAACGGGACGTTCGACGCAGACTGGGCTGCCACTGCACTGCGCTCGAACCGCCCCGAGTTGGACCATCCCACCTCGGTGCGCCTGGTCGAACAGGCCTGGGAGCTACTCCGAACGCAGGGGCTGCGCGGAGAACGACTCACCGCCGCACTGGACCTCGAGCCCGGTCTCGCTGCTGCAGTCTCCGCCGTCGCCACCGAGACCGCCGAGCTTTACCTGGACCCTCGGTAGCTCCGGGCTCAACTCGGACCGAACTGCTCGACTGCGAAACCGGCCACGAGCACCGCTGTACCGCCGATTTCGCCGACGATCAACGACACCATGAACAGATGCGTCCCCGGGACGGGATCGACGAACTGGTTCTCGGTGTCCCGACGAAACCCGTGCACCGTGTAGCTCACGACGGCAGCGACGAAGAACAACAGCACCACCGATGCGGCGATCAGATCCACCGCGACCGACCACGCACTGAACTGCGCCAACACAGCGAGCACCAGGGCTGCGAACGAGTACATCAACGCTGCCCGATGGGCGATGTCGACATAGCGATGCGCAGTGCCATCCGGCGACGTCGACATCTGGTGATACTTGACCACCCCCAACCCCAGTGCCCACAGCAGCAGGAAACCGGCCACGAGGACGATCACCTTGGTGTCCAGTTCCAACTGCATGTTTCTCCCCCACTCGATCCCGCGCCGAAGGTATCACCGGACTTGCTACCGTTCGGCAATGCCGGCCGACCCCGTACTGTCCCAGAACGCGTACGGACTCCGCTTCGACTGGGGTCTGTGCGGTGCCGATGCCATCGCCGACGGCGCAGACATCGCCGTCGTCGTGGATGTCCTTTCTTTCACGACCACTCTCACGGTCGCTGTCGACGCGGGCATCGACGTCATCCCCAGTCAGTGGCGCGACGACCGGGCCACGCAGTTGGCCGAGCAGTTCGACGCAGTCCTCGCAGTGGGACGGTCGGCCGCCGCACCGGGCCGGATCAGCTTGTGCCCGGCCACCGTAC
>NZ_BAOX01000279.1:0-6350 GCF_000813105.1 Rhodococcus sp. BS-15
GCCGAATCCGGGCCCGGCAGTGCCGGCACCCCCGCGGACCCGGCGGAGGTCGCGGACGTGTCGGTCGACACGAAACTTCATGATGACCGCCCCGCCGTCGTTCGTTCCGATTACCGTTCGAGTGAAGAATTCGCGTTCGGACGAGCAGGAGCGTCCGTGAGCGGAGCGACTCGGGTGCAGGCCGCGTGGGGGACGGCCGAGGAAGGCATGAACGAATGAAGCGGCACCACCAGCGGCTGACGGTAGGCATCGACGTGGGCGGGACGAGCCTGCGCGCGTCCGTCGTCGACGAGGACGGTCAGGTGCTCGATTCGACGGCCGCTCCTACCCCGCACACTGCTCGCGCGCTCGAACGCGGTCTCGACCGGGCCGTGCAGGAGCTGGCCGGGCGACACGACATCGCGGCCGTCGGGCTCGCCGTCGCCGGGTTCATCGACTCCGATCGCACGACGGTTCTCTTCGCCCCGCATCTGCCGTGGGTGAACACCCCCGTGGCGACGGAGATGAGCATGCGCATCGGTCTGCCGGTGCTGCTCGAGCACGACGCCAATTCTGCGGCGTGGGCCGAGTATCGCTTCGGAGCCGCGTCCGGGGGCCGCAATGTGGTGATGGTGGCCATCGGTACCGGAATCGGTGCGGCGCTGCTGATCGACGGCAGGATCTATCGGGGTAGCCACGGCGTGGCACCGGAACTCGGTCACATCCAGGTCGTGCCGGACGGCCGGGCATGCCCGTGCGGCAAGCGCGGTTGTTGGGAGCGGTACTGCAGCGGCACTGCTCTGGTGGATACCGCAGTCGAGTTGCTGGCGGCGGACCCGGCGTCGTCGACGACCCTGGCGCGTGAGGTGTTTCTCGACCCGGGTTCGCTGACCGGCCGCCGAATTGCCAGTGCTGCCCACGAGGGTGACTCGATCGCCCGCCGCACCATGGAAGACTTCGCGCAGTGGCTCGGAGTCGGGCTCTCGATGGTCAGCGACGTGTACGACCCCGATCTGATCGTGTTGGCCGGTGGAGTGGCGACGTCATCGAGTCAGTTCCTGGCCCGCGCGACCGACAAGTACGCGGAGCTGGTGACCGGTGCGGGGCATCGACCCCTCGCCCGAATCCGCAGTACTCAACTCGGTGAGGCAGCAGGCATGATCGGGGCCGCGGAGTTGGCCCGGACGGTGTTCGTCACCGGGGTTCGCTGACCGTTCTTCGCTCGCTTCCTGTGACCTCTGTCCCGGTGTCGGAGATGATGTGGCTGGTGTCATAAACCGTGGGTACAGTTCACTACGCGGCACGGTTCGAGGATGCACGACCGCAGTCGATTCGCTCCAGGGCGAGGCGGCACCAAACGATTTCCCGACCACCATCAGGGAGTATGTCAATGTGGTACTGGCTGGTTAAGTACATTTTCGTCGGCCCCCTTCTCATCGCCCTGGGTCGGCCCACGATCGAGGGTGCGGAGAACATCCCGACGGAGGGTCCGGTCATTCTGGCCAGCAACCACAAGGCCGTTCTCGATTCTTTCTATCTCCCGCTCAAGACGCCCAGGCGCATCACCTTCCTCGCCAAGAGCGAGTACTTCACCGGACCGGGCCTCAAGGGCGCGTTCCAGAAGTGGTTCTTCACCGCGGTCGGGCAGGTACCGATCGATCGCACCGGAGCCGACGCGGCACAGGACGCACTCAACGCAGGTGTGCGCGTGATCGAAGCAGGCAAGGTTCTCGGTATCTACCCCGAGGGCACGCGGTCACCCGACGCTCGGCTGTACAAGGGCAAGACCGGGATGGCGCGTCTGGCACTGCAGACCGGAGTCCAGGTGATTCCGGTCGCGATGATCGGTACCGAGAAGATGAACCCGATCGGTTCGCGCGTGTGGCGTCCGGCGAAGGTCACCATTCGGATCGGAAAGCCCATCGACTTCTCGCGCTTCGAAGGTATGGCCGGCAACCGTTTCGTTGAGCGCGCCGTCACCGACGAGGTGATGTACGACCTGATGTTGCTCTCCGGTCAGGAGTACGTGGACGTGTACGCCGCATCTCTGAAGAAGACTGCACCCGAAGCGGAGTCGGCTCCGACGGCGCAGCGCATCCCGGATTCCAAGGCCAGCTGAATCTCTGCCGGCCAGCTCCGCGATCAGAGTGCGGAACGGGTGCCGGCTGTCGTATCGGTTCGGTCGGTCCACCCGATCGCGGCCAGCGCGACGATAGACGCGAGCGCCCACCACACGTAGCCCGAGGCTGCGAACTGGTCCACGAGCGGCCAGCCGAGACCGCTCCACCGGCCTTCGCCGAGCTTCCAGTGCGGCGGATAGAGCATCAACGCCAGCCCGACGGCCACCAGAGTCGCCAGCAGCGCACTGCGGCGGCGGTAGCCGAGGACGGCGAGCACCACGGTGAACGGGATGGCCCACACCCAGTGGTGTGACCACGAGACCGGCGACACCAGCAGACCGAACATGGCGTTGATCGTCAGCGCGAGCGCAGTCTCGCCTGCGGCGAACGCTTTTCGTATCGCCACCGCCGCAATGGCGAGTACCACCACCGACAACGCGAGCCACAGGATCGACCGGGGCAATTCGTCCAATCCGAGCCGCGCGAGCACTCCGGTGATCGACTGGTTGGGCGGGTAGGCCGGGCCGCCGATTCGGTCGGAATCGACGATCGTCTCGGTCCAGTACTTCACCGAGTCGGACCACGTCAGCGCGAAACCGATCGCGGTGAACACCGCGAAACTCAGTACCGACACCACTGCAGCTCGAAAGTCCTTGCGCAACAAGAAGAACAGAACGAACACCGCGGGTGTGAGCTTGACGGCGGCCACGAGACCGATCAGCACGCCTCGGGGCCACGGCGTCTTCTTCGGCAGGCAATCCAGTGCAACGAACGCCATCAGCACGATGTTGATCTGCCCGTAGTTCAGCGTCGAGGTGACCGGCTCGAGCAGCAGCACGGCCACGGCGAACACCGCTCCGGCAGACCACCATACGAGCGTGCGGGGACGCAGACCCAGCGAGGTGAGGGTCACCACGACGGTCACCAGCAGCAAGAGCATCGACAGCACGGTGACCGCGATCGAGGCGGCGTACAGCGACACCGACGACAGCGGGCTGAAGATCGCAGCGGCGATCGGGGGATAGGTGAACGGCAGCGTCGTACCGGTCGCGATCGGTGGCAGCTGACCGTAGAGATCCCCGCCCTCGGCGAACACCTGACCGCCGAGTCGATACACGTCCAGATCGAGTCGGTAATGCTCACCGATCGTGCGCAGACCCGGAAAGCCGTTGAGATGGAACAGCACACCGACGACGGCACCGATCAGGACGAGGACCCTGCTCGACGCCACCGCCCAACTCGGCCACCGGCGTCGCGTCGGCGCGGCAGGCTCCGATGCTTCGGCGACCGGACGGTTGGTGTCGGGCGAAGTCACTGGTGTTCCCTTTCAGGGCTGTTCGGATCGGGGCTACCGGTACGTGGGGGGCGTGTCGGGGACGCGCTAGGGTGAGCCGCGTGCGCTACTTCTACGACACAGAGTTCATCGAGGATGGTCGCACAATCGAGTTGGTCTCGATCGGTGTGGTGTCGGAGGACGGTCGCGAGTTCTATGCGGTGTCCTCCGAGTTCGATCCCGAGCGCGCCGGCCGCTGGGTTCGACGCAACGTGCTTCCCAAGCTGCCACCGTACTCGTCGCCGCTGTGGATGAGCCGGTCGCGAATCCGGGACGAACTGCTCGAATTTCTCGTTCCGCACTACGGTGCCGAGGTCGAACTGTGGGCGTGGGTGGCGGCGTACGACCACGTGGCGCTCTGCCAGCTGTGGGGCTCGATGACCGAATTGCCGCGTTCGTTGCCGCGGTTCACCCGTGAGCTGCGCCAGCACTGGGAGGATCGCGGCAGTCCCGAGCTGCCGTCGGTGCCGGACGACGCTCACGACGCCCTCGCCGACGCGCGGCACAATCTGGCGAAGTTCCGGGCGATCGAGGAGTACTCGTACCGCGGGTGAACACCCGTTGTCCTGCGGCTTCGGCGGTGCGAATATCCTGTAGCGGTGAACTGGACTGTCGACGTACCCATCGATCGCTTGCCCGACCTGCCGCCGTTGTCACCGACGTTGCGCTCTCGATTGGACGACGCGTTGGCCAAGCCGGCTGCGCAGCAACCGCAGTGGGATCCCGAGCATGCTGCCGACATGCGCAAGGTGCTCGAGAGCGTTCCGCCGATCACCGTCGCCGGTGAGGTGGAGGCGTTGTCGGACAAGCTCGCCGCCGTCGCTCGCGGTGAGGCCTTCCTGCTGCAGGGTGGCGATTGCGCCGAGACGTTCGTCGACAACACCGAGCCGCACATCAAGGGCAACATCCGCACGCTGCTGCAGATGGCGGTGGTGCTCACCTACGGCGCGAGCATGCCGGTGGTCAAGGTCGCCCGTATCGCCGGGCAGTACGCCAAGCCGCGTTCGTCGAACATCGACGCGCTCGGTCTGCAGTCCTACCGCGGCGACATGATCAACTCCCTCGTCGCCGACGAGAGCGTCCGCGGCCACGATCCGTCGCGACTGGTGCGCGCCTACGCCAATGCAAGCGCGGCGATGAACCTGGTCCGCGCACTGACCGGTGCCGGTATGGCGGATCTGCACAAGGTGCACGACTGGAACCGCGAGTTCGTCGCGCAGTCGCCCGCCGGTGCCCGCTACGAGGCGCTCGCGGGGGAGATCGATCGCGGACTGCGCTTCATGGATGCCTGCGGCGTCTCGGACCCCAACCTGCACACCGCGCAGATCTTCGCCAGTCACGAAGCACTCGTGCTCGACTACGAGCGTGCGATGCTGCGCCTGGACAACACCGACGATCACCCCAAGCTGTACGACCTGTCCGCACATTTCCTGTGGATCGGCGACCGCACTCGCCAGCTCGACGGGGCGCACATCGCGCTGGCCGAGCTGATCTCCAACCCGATCGGTCTCAAGATCGGGCCCACGACCACGCCCGAGATGGCCGTCGAGTACGTCGAGCGCCTCGACCCGACCAACAAGCCGGGACGTCTGACGCTGATCTCACGCATGGGCAACGGCAAGGTGCGCGACATCCTGCCCGCCATCATCGAGAAGGTTCAGGCCACCGGCCACCAGGTCATCTGGCAGTGCGATCCGATGCACGGCAACACTCACGAGGCGTCGACCGGTTACAAGACGCGGCACTTCGACCGCATCGTCGACGAGGTGCAGGGATTCTTCGAGGTGCACAACGGCCTCGGAACGCATCCGGGCGGAATTCACGTCGAATTGACCGGCGACAACGTCACCGAGTGCCTCGGCGGTGCCCAGGACATCTCGGACCTCGACCTCGCCGGTCGGTACGAGACCGCCTGCGACCCGCGCCTGAACACGCAGCAGAGCATCGAACTGGCGTTCCTCGTTGCCGAGATGCTCCGCGACTGATCAGGGCAGTGAGACGACCATGACCTCGGAGCCCGGTTCCACCCGAGAACCGGCTCCGGGGCTCTGGGTGATGACCAGAGACCCGTCGGTGTCCACCACCTGACGGACGTCGATCGTCAGGCCCAACGTCTCGAGGGTGGTCCGGGCCGACCCGACCGACCGGCCCAGCAGCGACGGCACGGTGACGGCGTTGGACACCTCGAGCACCGCGGTGGACCCGGATCGTACGGTCTGTCCGGCTTCGGGCGTCGATCCGATCGCCTTGCCGCCGTCGGTGTCCTCGTCGAAGGACTCCCGAACCTCGCCGACGGTGATGCCAACCGATTCCAGCGTCGTTCGGGCCTGGTCGACGCTCTGCCCGCGTACGTCGGGAACTTCGACCGGAGGTGCTCCCTTGCTGCGCAGCACCGTGACCGCGGTACCGGTCGACAGCACGGTGCCGGGCGGTGGGTCAAGTGCTGCGACTCCGCCGATCGGTGCGGAGGTGCTGAAGGCCTCGCCGCCGTCGACGGGTGTGAAAGTCCGGTCTCGCAATTGTTGTTCCATGTCTTCGACGGATGCGTCCGCGTCGATGGACGGAACGGTGGGGCGACCCAGCGATACCAAGAGAGACACCGTGTCGCCCTTGGCGATTCGCGATCCGCCGGTGGGATCGGTGCCGATGAGTAGGTCGGTGTCCACCGAGTCGGAGTAGGTTCCGCGCACCGCGGCCTCGAGACCGGCGGCTTCCACAGCGCTGGTGGCACCGGTGGTGTCGAGTCCGTCCACCATCGGGACGGCTGTGTAACGACCCGAGCCCATCCACCATCCGCCGAGCCCGACGAGTACGGCGAGCAGGGCGACGACGAGGAGCCAGATGACGATCGCTCGGCGCGAGCGTTGCTGATCGGCGTCGAAGTCGGGGAATTCGTAGTGCCGTCGGCCGGTCGGGGG
>NZ_BAOX01000278.1:0-6437 GCF_000813105.1 Rhodococcus sp. BS-15
GCGGCCCCGGATCGGGCGGGTCGGGCGGCGAGGCCGTCGAAGGCGATGCGAACACCATCAATTTCTGGTCGAACCACCCGGGCAAGTCCCAGGAGTTCGAGCAGGAACTGATCTCACGCTTCCAGGCCGAGAACCCCGGCCTGACGGTCAACCTCATCGACGGTGGCAAGAACTACGAGGAGGTGTCGCAGAAGTTCAACGCTGCGCTCTCCGGCAACGATGTGCCCGACGTCGTCGTGCTCTCGGACGTCTGGTGGTTCAACTACGCGCTCACCGGTGCGATCGAGCCGCTGGACAAGCACTTCTCCGCAGCGGGCGTCGACCAGTCCGACTACGTGGATTCACTGCTGGCCGACTACAACTGGAACGGCAGCCACTGGGCATTGCCCTACGCGCGCTCGACGCCGCTGTTCTACTACAACAAGGCCGTCTGGCAGCAGGCCGGCCTGCCCGATCGCGGACCGGCCACCTGGCAGGAATTCGACGAATGGGGTCCGCGCATCCAGGCCGTCGTCGGAAACGGCAAGCTCGCTCACGGTTGGGGCAACGCCGTCGACTACCTCGGGTGGACGTTCGAGGGACCGATCTGGACGTTCGGCGGATCGTACTCCGATCAGTTCGAGCTCAAGTTCGACGACCCCAATACCATTGCGGCAGGCAAGTTCCTGCAGGACATGATTCACACGAAGAAGTACGCCGCGGTGTCCAACGACATCGCCAACGACTTCGCCGCGGGCATCCTCGCGTCCACCATCGCCTCCACCGGCGACCTGTCCACCATCAAGGCCGGTGCCGCGTTCGAGTTCGGTACTGCCTTCCTGCCGGCCACCGAAGGCACCCCCGGCTGCCCCACCGGTGGTGCGGGCCTGGCCATCCCAGCGAAGATCTCGGACGAGCGAAAGGTGAACGCGCTCAAATTCATCGACTTCGTCACCAACGGCGCCAACACCGCCTACTTCTCGCAGAACACCGGCTACATGCCGGTTCGCAAGTCTGCGCAGCAGGACCCGTCGGAGATCGCATTCCTCGAGGCGAACCCCAACGCGAAGACGGCCGTGGACCAACTGGCGCTGACCCGCTCGCAGGACTACGCCCGCGTGTTCGTTCCCGGCGGCGACAAGATTATCGGTACTGGACTCGAGCAGATCGCGCTGCAGAACGCCGATGTCGCAACGACATTCGCATCCGTCTCGGATCAGCTGCAGCAGATCATCGACCGCCAGATCACCCCGAAGCTGCCGCAGTAATGGCCGCCGTTCACTACGCCGGTGTCTCGCACCGGTACCCGGGTGCCGATTCGCTCGCCGTCGACAACCTCGAACTCGACATCGCGGACGGTGAATTCATCGTTCTCGTCGGACCTTCGGGCTGTGGGAAGTCGACGAGTCTGCGGATGCTCGCCGGTCTCGAGTCCGTCGAAAGCGGTCACATCGACATCGGCGGAGTGGACGTCACCTCGCTGGCTCCGCGGGCCAGGGACGTCGCGATGGTGTTCCAGAACTACGCGCTGTACCCCAACATGACCGTCGGCGACAACATGGGCTTCGCGCTGCGCAATGCCGGAATGAGCAAGTCCGACAGCGCAGCCCGAGTACTCGATGCGGCGAAGATGCTCGAGCTCGAGCCACTGCTGGGACGCAAGCCCGGCAAGCTCTCCGGCGGGCAGCGTCAGCGAGTGGCCATGGGGCGCGCCATCGTGCGTCAGCCCAAGGTGTTCTGCATGGACGAGCCATTGTCCAACCTCGACGCCAAGTTGCGGGTGTCGACCAGAGCCCAGATCGCCGGTCTGCAACGACGATTGGGCACCACGACGGTGTACGTCACGCATGATCAAGTCGAGGCAATGACCATGGGTGATCGCGTCGCGGTTCTGTTGGACGGCAAATTGCAGCAGATCGCCGCTCCGCGGGAGTTGTACGACAATCCCGTCAACACGTTCGTCGCCGGATTCATCGGGTCACCCGGCATGAATCTGGTCGACGCCCCCGTGCGCGACGGCGCGGCCGTACTCGGTGAGTTGCGCATCCCCGTCCCGTCCTCGGCGGGCGAGCGCGTCGTTGTCGGTATCCGCCCGGAGTCGTGGGATCTGGTGGGCGACAGTACCGGCCTGCAACTGACCGTCGAGCTGATCGAGGAACTGGGTGCGGAGTCGTTCGTCTACGCCTCCGCGCCCAGCACCGACGGTGGGTGGACGACTGCGTCCGGACGAATCTCGGTCCGTGTCGACCGCAAGTTGTCCATCGCATTGGCCGAAACCATTCGACTGGTTCCCAAGCTGGACGAGCTGTTCTTCTTCGACTCCGCTACCGGCCTGCGGTTGTCGTAGCAGGCTGGCCGAGATCCACCGGGAGAGTGGCCCACCCGTGTAGGACTCGGGTGTTGCGTCGGGTTCCCTCGCCTGCCGTCCGCAGGTGAGGGAACCGATCGAACAGGGTCTTGAGGCCCACTTCCGATTCGGCCTTGGCGAGTGCAGCACCGAGGCAGTAGTGACGCCCTCCCGAGAACGACAGGTGCTTACCGGCATTGGCGCGGGTCACGTCGAAGCGATTGGGGTCCTCGAACACCAGCGGATCCCGATTGGCACCGGCCAGTACCAGCACGACGAGCTTGCCCTCGTGTACCGTCACCCCCTCGACCTCCACGTCGCGCTTGGCCATGCGGGCCGTGAGCTGTACGGGAGACTCCATCCGCAGCATCTCGTCGACAGCGGTGGGCCAGTGCGACGGATCCTGTTGCAGCACAGCCAGTTGGTCGGGATGATCCAGCAGAAGTTGGATGCCGCTGCCGAGCAGATTGACCGTCGTCTCGAACCCTGCAGCCAACACCAGACCTGCAGTGGCCCTGAGCTCCTCGTCGTTGAGGCCGATGCCCTCGTCCTCCGCAGCGATCAGCTGGCTCATCAGATCGTCACCGGGGTTGCGGCGCAATCCGGCAATGTGTTGCGAGAGCCAGGCGTCGAAACCGATCAGCACGCTCGACCTGCTTGAACTGAGACCACGACAATCCGATGTCGAGACTGGGTGCGGCCATCTCGCCGAACTCGAGGACTCGTTGATTGTCCTCCTCGGGAACGCCGAGGATGCGCCCGATGACCGCGACCGGCAGCCGCGCGCAATAGCGATCGACGATGTCGACGACCGGAGAGCCGTCGGACAGCTCGTCGAGCAGAGCATCGGCAGTTTCCTGCACCTGATCGCGCATCTTCTTCACCGCGCGGGCGGTGAAGACCGAGGACACCAGCTTGCGGTACCTGGTGTGGTCGGGTGGCTCCACCGAGAGCAGTGACGGCGGCAGAATCGGGTGCAGTGCGCCGGATCTGGTGTGTTCCTCGATCCACCGCAACGGACCGGGGAGGGTTGCACCCAGCTGAGTGACGCGGAAGTCGTCCGATCGCAGCAGATCGAACGCCACCCGGTGGTGCACGGTGATGTTCGAGATCCGAGTCTTCACCAGCGGCGCGGTGGCGCGGAGCTTCTCGTAGACCGGCGTCGGATTGGCCCGCGTCGCCGGATCGGCTACCAGCATCGCCTGCGGATCACCCGCGGCCGCTGCTCGTTTGGCCCCGAACCTGATGACCCCGTGAGCGGCAAGCCAGCGTGCGTATTCCCTCATCCGAAATTCCCTCCCCATTGCCCTACTCGGAACTACCAGATCCTGACGCGCTTCCCCGGCTCCAAGTACAGCGCATCTCCGGGCTGTACGTCGAATGCTTCGTGAAAACTGTCGAGATTTCGCACGACGCCGTTGCAGCGGAACTCCGGCGGTGAGTGCGGATCGACGGCGAGTCGACGGATCGCCTCGGCGTCGCGGGCCTTGGTGCGCCACACCTGTGACCACCCGAAGAACACGCGTTGCAGTCCGCTCAGGCCGTCGAGCACCGGGGCTTCCTTGCCTTCGAGCGAGATCTCGTAGGCGGCGACGGCGATGGACAGACCACCCAGGTCGCCGATGTTCTCGCCGATGGTGAACTCCCCGTTGACCTTGTGGCCGGGCAGTGCTTTGGGCTCGAACTCGTTGTACTGCTCGATCAGTGCTGTGGTGCGCTTGCCGAATTCGGTGCGGTCGTTGTCGGTCCACCAGTCGACCATGTTCCCGTCACCGTCGTACTTGGCACCCTGATCGTCGAAACCATGACCGATCTCGTGGCCGATGACGGCTCCGATTCCGCCGTAGTTGGCGGCGTCGTCGGCCTCGGGGTCGAAGAACGGTGGCTGCAGAATGGCTGCAGGAAAGACGATCTCGTTCATGCCGGGGTTGTAGTACGCGTTGACGGTCTGCGGCGTCATGAACCACTCGTCACGGTCGACGGGTCCACCGAGCTTGTCGAGGTCGCGCTGATAATCCGCGGTGTAACCGCGGCGGTAGTTTCCGAGCAGGTCGTCGGCGACGATCTCGACGCCGGAGTAGTCGCGCCAACGATCGGGGTAGCCGATCTTGGGGGTGAACTTGCCCAGCTTGTCCAACGCCTTCTCGCGCGTCTCCGGGCTCATCCATTCGAGCTCGGAGATGTTGCGGCGGTAGGCCTCGGTGAGATTGTCGACCAGCACCTTCATCCGAGCCTTGGAGTCGGCCGGGAAGTGGCGTTCGACGTAGAGCTTGCCGACGGCCTCGCCGAGCACATCCTGAACCAGGGAGACGCCGCGCTTCCAGCGCTCGCGGTTCTCCTCCGTTCCGGTCAGCGTCGTTCCGTAGAACGCGAAGTTCTCGTCGACGATGGCGCTCGTCAAGAACGGTGCCCGTGAATGCACGACGCGCCAGGCCAGCCACGCCTTCCACGCTTCGATGTCCTCGGAATTCCACAGCGAGACGAAGGTGCTCAGGAACGGAGGCTGCCGAACCACGATCTCGGCGAACTGCTCGGTGGTTGCGCCGAGGCCGGAAATCCATGCGGCCCAGTTGAATCCGGAACCGTTCTGAACCAACGTATCGTAGTCGACGAGGTTGTAGCTCTTCTCGGCGTCACGCCTGGCGACGACGTCCCAGTGGCCTGCGGCGATCTTCTGCTCGAGGTCGAACACCGTCTGCGCGTCGTACTCGATGCCGCTGAGTGCGAACATCTTCGAGATGTGCTCGACGTAGCTCGAGCGGATCTCGGCGTACTCGTCCTGGCGGTAGTACGACTCGTCCGGCAGGCCGATTCCGGACTGGCTGAAGTGCACGAGGTAGCGATCGGACTGCTTGGCGTCGGTGTCGACGTAGTGGCCGATGGCGCCGCCGACGCCCGTGCGCTGCAGGGAGCCGAGAACGCCTGCGAGGGTGACGAGGTCGGTGGCGTCGGAGATGGCAGTGAGTTCGTCGGCGATCGGCGTGACGCCGAGTTGCTCTGCGCGATCGGCGTCCATGAAGCTCGAGAACAGGTCGCCGATCTTCTGCGCGTCGCTGCCCGCGGGCGGGTTCGCGTCGGCCGACTCTTCGATGATGGTCTGGACGTCGACCTCGGCACGGTCGTACAAGGTACGGAATGCGCCGTCGACGGCACGGTCGGCCGGGATGGCGTACTCCTCGAGCCATTTGCCGTTGACGTGCACGAACAGGTCGTCCTGCGCGCGTGTGTTCTCGTCCTGGTAGCTGAGATCGATGCCCGAGTTCACTACTGAAGTCATGCGTCCATCTTTACACTCTTGCGCTTGTTTGAACGGGTGTTTAATGTGCTGTACATGCGTACAGCATCGGAGGATCTCACCACCAGGGCTCGGATTCGCGACACCGCGATCGGCGTCTTCGGCTCGCAAGGCTTCACCGCAGGCGTGCGGTCCATCGCCACAGCGGCGGGCGTCTCTCCCGGGCTGCTCAATCACCACTTCGGGTCCAAGGACGGGCTGCGAAGGGCGTGCGACGAGCATGTCCTGCGAGTGATCCGAGAGTCGAAGGCGGCGTCGGCGGCACCCACCGGAATGATGGAGCAACTGGCTCGCATGGACGAGTACGCGCCGCTCGTCGCCTACATCGTGCGGAGCTTCTCCGCGGGCGGCACGTTGGCGCGAGAGTTGTTCGAGCACATGGTCGACGACGCCGTCCGCTATATCGACGACGGGGTCCGCGAGGGTCGTTTCACCCCCAGCCGAGACCCCGCGGCACGCGCCCGATTTCTGACGCGACAGAACGTCGGTGGACTGCTGTTGTACGTGCAGATGGCCGGCCCCGACGTCGACTTCCGCGAGGCCCTGAGCGCGCTCGGCGACGAGATCACCCTTCCTGCGCTCGAGCTCTACACCGACGGGTTGTTCACCGACTCCCAGGCTTTGGACACCTATCTGGAGGCCACGTCATGACCGAAGCAATCTCCGTGGACGGGCTGGTGAAGACGTTCGGGTCGGTCCGCGCGCTCGACGGACTGGACCTGCACGTGCCGACCGGTGAGGTGCACGGCTTCCTCGGCCCCAACGGGGCCGGTAAATCCACGACCATCCGTGTACTGCTCGGGCTCGTCCGCGCGA
>NZ_BAOX01000277.1:0-6442 GCF_000813105.1 Rhodococcus sp. BS-15
GGGAGCGCCGTCACGGGGCGCATCGTCGCGGGTGCGATCTCCGCGGCGCGCGTCACGCGGAGTGTCCGACCTACCTGCGGTCGGCTTCCTGCGTGGGTCTTGTCTCTTGTTACGGTCCGGTGTGCCATCACGGCGAGCGGGCTTGTTCACTTGTCTTACCTATCAGTCGTCCGAGTCGAGCTCGGCTGCCGGATCGGGTTTCGATCCGCGGTTCTTGGTGGAGCGGGTCGTTCTCGGGTCGGTGTCCATGCTGTCACTGATCTCGTCGATCAGGTCCACACCCGGCAACAGCGGTGCCAGTTCGGGTAGATCACCGAGCGATGCGAGCCCGAGCCGTTCGAGGAACAACTCGGTGGTGCAGTACATCGTGCCGGTCGTCTCCGGGTCGGTTCCTGCTTCGGAGATCAGTCCACGGGCGAGCAACGTACGCATCACTCCATCGACGTTGACTCCTCGCACGGCGCTGACTCGTGCGCGGGTCAACGGTTGACGATATGCGATCACGGCCAGGGTTTCCAATGCCGCGCGTGTGAGCTTGGACCGAGCGCCGTCCAGAAGCAGCCGTTCGACGTACGGCGCATAGGCGGTTCGGGTGTAGAAACGCCATCCGTCACCGGCGTAGCGGAGGTCGATTCCGCTGGTTCGTTCGGTCAGTGCAGCGGCCATCGCCGTCAATGCTGCGCGCACGCGGGCTACCGACGCACCCACGGCCGAGGCGAGCTGCTCGTCCGAGGCCGGTGTGTCGACAATCAGCAACACAGCTTCGAGAGCCGAGGCGAGAGTGGCGTCGTCGAGCTCCTCGGAATTTTCGGCGTCCTCGAGCTCGAGTTCTGGGTCGGCACTCATGCGTAGTCCTCTTCCGTGACCACGATGGGTCCTTCGTCCTTACCGGTCCAGCTCACTCGAAGATCGCCGAGCGGCTCGGGCTGCTCGAAGGCGATCACCTGTTGCCGGAACAGCTCCAGCAACGCCAGGAATCGCGCGATTATTTCGACCTGCACCTCGCAGTCCTGCACCAACTCGGAGAACGACGCCCACTCGTTCAGTCCTCGGCCCTGCAGATTCTCGAGCAGCCACGCCGCCTGCTCGGGAATCGAGACCGCGTGCTGATGAATGTGATCGAGCCCCACCTGCGGAATCGGCTTGGGTCGAAACGCCGCAGCGGCGATGTCGGCGAACGTGGCCGGATCGACGCCGAGCAGCACCTCGGGAATCAGATCGGCGTATCTGTCCTCCACCGATACCGATCGCGGATAACGCCGTAGCGCAGCAGCTTCCAGCTCACCGAACAGCAGGGCGACCTGCTTGTAGGCCCGGTATTGGAGTAGCCGGGCGAACAGTAGATCTCGAACTTCGAGTAGGGCAAGATCCTCGGCGTCCTCCACATCACCCGAGGGCAGCAACCGTGCTGCCTTGAGATCGAGCAATGTCGCGGCAACGACGAGGAACTCCGTCGTCTGATCGAGGCCGACATCGGCACCGAGCGACTTGGTGAACGAGATGAAATCGTCGGTGACGGTGTGCAACGCCACTTCGGTGACGTCCATGCGGTGCTGACTGATCAGCGACAGCAACAGATCGAACGGGCCCTCGAAGTTGAGCAACCGCACCCGGAATTTGGACGGATCCGCGTCGGCGGGAACCTCGATCGGGGCCTCGTCTGCGGCGTCGACGGTCACGGACCCGACCGGTAGATCACCTCGCGCGCGAGGGCGCGGTACGCCTGTGCGCCGCCGGATTTCGGAGCCCACGTGGTGATCGGCTCTCCGGCCACACTGGTTTCCGGGAATCGGACGGTACGGGTGATGACCGTGTCGTAGACGACGTCGCCGAACACCTCGACCACTCGCGTCATCACCTCACGCGAATGCAGTGTGCGGGCGTCGAACATCGTCACCACGATGCCGGCCAATTTCAGCCGCGGGTTGAGCCGATCGCGCACCTTCTCGACGGTGTCGTTGAGCAACGCCAGTCCGCGGAGGCTGAAGTACTCGCACTCCATCGGGATCAGCACTTCGTCGGCGCACGTGAGCGCGTTGACCGTCAACAGACCGAGAGACGGCTGGCAATCGATGAGGACGTAGTCGTAGCGATCGAGAATCGGATGCAGCACCCGCCCGAGTGTCTGCTCCCGGCCGACCTCGGTGACCAGCTGAATCTCGGCTGCGGAGAGATCGATGTTGCTGGGCATCAGATCGAGATTCTCGACGCGAGTGCGCATGATGATGTCGTCGGCAGAGACCTTCGCTTCGACGAGGAGGTTGTAGACCGTCAGATCGAGCTCGTGATGTGCGACGCCCAATCCCGCGGACAGTGCGCCCTGCGGGTCGAGATCCACGAGCAGCACGCGACGGCCGTAGCCGGCCAACGAGGCCCCGAGGTTGATGGTCGACGTCGTCTTGCCGACGCCACCCTTCTGGTTGCACATCGCGATGATCTTGGCCGGGCCGTGACTGGCCAAGGGCTGCGGATCCGGTACCGACCTCGTTTTGCGTCCCGTCGGCCCCAGTTCGTTCGCTGCGGGGATGACGTCGCGGGACTCCCGACTGGATTCCGGTTGACGGGTGTGGAAAAGGGCACCCTCGAGATGCGCGTGATCGGAGGCTGACTCCGCCGCTGGCGGCTGCGGTGTCGACACGTTCCAGTGCTCCCCTGTCCCGTTCGTCTTCGAGTAGTTCACGCAAACGCTACCGCTTGAGGCTCCGGCACTGTCATCGGACACGCTGAGAGGCGGTGGTCGACCTCGTGCTACCGCGCCCGCGGATGCGCTCCCGCCCACACTTCACGCAGCGTGTTGACGGTGACGAGAGTGTAGATCTGTGTTGTGGTCACCGATGCATGACCCAGGAGCTCCTGCACCACGCGTACATCGGCACCGCCGTCCAGCAGATGCGTGGCGAAGGAGTGCCGAAGAACGTGCGGTGAGACACCGGAGGTGATCCCGGCCCGCTCGGCCGAGTCCTGCAACACCTGCCACGCACTCTGCCGAGACAACCTGCCGCCCCGGACGTTGAGGAACAGCGCAGGATTCGAGCGCGAGACCAGCCCCGGCCGTCCGCGCACCAGGTACGCGTCGACGGCCTCGATCGCGGGCCGCCCGACCGGGACGATGCGATGCTTGCCGCCCTTGCCTCGCAGCAGCACCGAGCGGGCCTCGGTATCGATGTCGTCGACGTCGAGCCCGACGGCCTCGGAGATACGAGCTCCGGTGGAGTACAGCAGTTCCAGCAGGGCTCGATCCCGCAGTCCGCGCGGGGCATCGGGACCCGCGACAGACGCCGATTCGAGCAATGCCACCACCTGATCGACGGGTAGCGACTTCGGCAATCGCTTCGCCGGCTGGGGCGGCTTGACCTCGCTCGCGACGTTGCGCTCGACCATTCCCTCCGCGAGCGCGAACCTGTGCAGACCCCGCACCGCGATCAACGTCCGAGCCGCCGAACTTGCTGCGAGAGCAGAGAATTCGTCATCGCCGCGCCGCAGATAGAGCACGAACTCGGTGATGTCGTTCTCGGCGACCTTCACCAGATCGGTGATGCCGTAGCCGCTCAGGAACCGCTCGTACCGCACCAGATCGCGACGGTAGGACGACACCGTGTTCGGTGCCGACCCGCGCTCGACCACCAGATGGTCGAGGTACGTCTGAATCTGCTGGCCGATCACGGTCCGCTACTTTCGTGAACTCTTCCGCTTCTCGAATGCCGTCGGCAGATCCGTCCACGGCGCATCCGCCGGGCGCAGTTCGGTACCGGCAGCGCGCGCCGCGGCGAACGCGAGAACGCCCGCGACGGCGGATGCGTTGACGATCTCGCCCGACAGCGCTCGACGGACGGCCTCGTCCATCGGCACGTAGGAGAGCTCGATGTCGGCTTCCTCATCGTGCGCCTCGGGCCGATCGACCTCGGTCAGGCCTCGAGCGAGGAAGATCCGCACGGCCTCGTCGGTGAACCCGGGCGAGGCGAGCACATCGACCAGAACCGACCACGACTGAGCGGCGAGCCCGGTTTCCTCGGCGAGCTCACGCTGAGCCGCCAGCACCGGCTGCTCCCCCGGCTCGTCCAACAGACCGGCAGGCAACTCCCACAGTCGACGACCGACGGGATGCCGGTACTGCTCGATCATCACCACACGATCCTGATCGTCGACGGCCAGAATCCCGACCGCGCCGTGATGCTCGATCACCTCACGCTCGGCCTGACGACCGTTCGGCATCGCGACCTGATCGAGCCGGAGCGCAAGAATCGCGCCGGAGTACGGCACCGACGAGTCGAGGGTGGCGAACTCGTGCCGGGGCTCGCTCATCCGACGGTCTCGGCGGCGGCGTCCGATTCCTCCGTCTGAACCGTATCTCCGTGCACGTCGACCGGCAGGCGCTCCGCGGCCTTGTACTTCAGCGCCGCATTGATCAGCGACGCGAACAGCGGATGCGGACGGGTGGGCCGGCTCTTGAGCTCCGGATGCGCCTGAGTGGCCACGAAGAACGGGTGCACCGACGCGGGCAGCTCGACGAACTCGACAAGGTGGCCGTCCGGAGAAGTGCCGCTGAAGATCAAGCCGCTCTTGGCAATTCGATCTCGGTAGTCGTTGTTGACCTCGTAACGATGACGGTGGCGCTCCGAGACGCTTTCGGTGCCGTACGACGCTGCGACGACCGAACCCTTCTGCAGGGTCGCCGGGTAGGCACCGAGGCGCATCGTGCCACCGAGATCGGCGTCACCGGCAACGGCGTCTTCCTGATCGGCCATCGTGGAGATCACCGGATCCTTGGTGTCCGGGTCGAACTCGGCGGAATTGGCGTCGGTCAGACCGACCGATCGGGCCGCCTCGATGACGACACACTGCAACCCGAGGCACAGCCCCAGCAACGGAATCTTGCGCGTACGTGCGAACTCGATGGCACCGAGCTTGCCCTCGATTCCGCGGATGCCAAAGCCGCCGGGAATGAGCACGGCATCGACATCACCCAACGCGGCCTGCGCCCCCGCAGGCGTCGCGCACTCGTCGGATGGAACCCACTTGATCTCGACCTTCGCGCGATGAGCGAATCCGCCGGCACGCAGCGCCTCGGTGACCGACAGGTAGGCGTCGGGCAGGTCCACGTATTTGCCGACCAGGCCGACGCGCACGGTTTCGCGCGGCTGGTGGACGCGCTCGAGCAATCCACCCCAGATGGTCCAGTCGACATCGCGGAACGGGAGACCGAGCTGACGGACGACGTACGCGTCCAGGCCTTCCTTGTGCAGCACTTTGGGAATGTCGTAGATCGACGGCGCGTCGGGCGTGGAGATGCAGCCGTCGACGTCGACGTCGCACATGAGCGCGATCTTGTTCTTCAGTCCCGGCGGCACGTCGCGATCGCACCGCAGGATCAACGCGTCGGGCTGGATGCCGATGCTGCGCAGTGCCGCGACGGAGTGCTGGGTGGGCTTGGTCTTGAGTTCACCGGACGGAGCCAGGAACGGAACCAGTGACACGTGCAGGAAGAACACGTTGTTGCGGCCGACGTCGTGGCGCACCTGACGCGCTGCTTCGAGGAACGGCTGCGACTCGATATCGCCGACGGTGCCGCCGATTTCGGTGATCACGACGTCCGGCTGGTGCCCCTGCAGGTCCGGGCCGTTCATCGCGAGAATGCGACGCTTGATCTCGTCGGTGATGTGCGGAATGACCTGAACGGTGTCGCCCAGGTACTCACCGCGGCGTTCCTTGGCGATGACCGTCGAGTACACCTGGCCGGTGGTGACATTGGCGAAGCCGGACAGATCACGGTCGAGGAATCGCTCGTAGTGTCCGACGTCGAGGTCGGTCTCGGAGCCGTCCTCGGTGACGAAGACCTCACCGTGCTGGAACGGGTTCATCGTGCCGGGATCGACATTGAGGTAGGGATCGAGCTTCTGCATGGTCACGCGCAGTCCGCGTGCGGTCAGTAGCTGGCCGAGGCTGGATGCCGTCAGGCCTTTTCCGAGCGAGGACGCGACGCCCCCACTGACGAAAATGTGCTTGGTGTCGGAACGCGACTGAAGGCGTGACAATGAGGCTCCCGTGACGAATCTGCAGGGCTTGCTCCTATCAGGGGGCTGATAAGAGAGGTAAAGCGTGGAAATTGGGCCTGCTACCCACGGGACTTCACGGTAACACCAGTACCTACCTCACCGCCAACGACACGCTCGTTCCGGCGACGATCAGCTCGCCGGCGCTCCGACGGTCACGGCATTCGCATTGGCTCCGGTGCCGTAGCGACCCGACGCCCCGTCCAGCTGCTCCGCCAAGGCGAGAACCGTGGTGATACGTCCTGCTTCACGGTCGACGTTGTCGACCGTGCTTAGAGCGGACGACAGCGCCGAATCGGCTCGCACGACAGCGATGGAACCGTTGCCCTCCGCCGCGCCGGATCGGCCCCGCCAGTACCGCGCCGCACCGCGTGCATCGAGCGCGCCCGCGA